>NZ_JAQFJJ010000006.1:0-120977 GCF_030440005.1 Streptococcus sp. SP1 | reverse complement strand
TTCCAGCGGGTAACTACACAGTCGGTGAAGTGGATGACCAAGGTCACCTTAAATCTACCGATCCTACAACAGGCAAAGTGATTGAAGGCGATAAGAATGTAACGTATGTGTACAAACTAAAAGAAACACCAACAGAACCTAAGAAGGGTGAAGTCATCATCACTTACGTAGACGAAAATGGCAAGGAAATCGAAAAACCTCGTCAAGACACACCAAACTCACCATATGACACACCATATAACACCACTGAGGAAGGTGAAAAACCTAACACTATCAAGACACCAGACGGTAAGACCTACAAGATCGTACCGAAAGGAGACTACCCAGTAGGTAAAGTGGACGAAGATGGCCATTTGGAATCATCTGATCCAGTTAAAGGTAAAGTTGACAAACCTAAGTCAATCATCACTTACGTTTATAAAGAAGTGAAGGAAGAGCCAACACAACCTAAGGGTAATGTCTATGTACACTATGTGGATACAGAAGGCAAGACCATCAAGTCAGATGTGACGGATGAAGAAAATCAACCAGTTGATAAGGACTACAACACAGTGGTAGACAACCGTCCACAAACAATCGAAAAAGACGGTAAGACTTATGAATTGGTCCCAGCAGGCAACTACACAGTTGGTGAAGTGGATGACCAAGGTCACCTTAAATCTACCGACCCTACTACAGGTAAAGTGATCGAAGGAGATAAGAATGTAACGTATGTTTACAAACTTAAAGAAACTCCAGACAAGCCTGTAGAACCAACTCCAGACAAGCCTGTAGAGCCAACCCCAGATAAGCCAGTGGATCCAACCCCAGGTAAACCAGTGAATCCAACCCCAGATAAGCCAGTGGATCCAACATCAGGTAAATCAGTAGAGTCAACACCAGCTAAAGGACAACTTCCAAATACTGGTGAAACTACATCTGTCGGATCAACTCTACTCGGACTAGTTGCAGGACTTGTAGGATTGGCAGCACTTGGACGTCGTAAAGAGGGAGACGAAAAATAATTCTTCTTCCTTTGGTGAATGATTGATTTATCTTCATTCAAAACGCCAGTTCTAATTGGTGACTAGGATAGGCCTTAAAGCCTTGAAAAAGGGGATGATCAATCCCCTTTTTCAACTAGTCATACGCTTAACTAAGAATCATTAAAATGATATAAAACGAGTCTCCCACCATAAACAGTTTAAAAGTTTTATACTGTTTATCTAAAAAAAGGGGGCTCTTTTCTTATAATCAAGAAAGTAAATGTAATTCTAAATTACTTATTTGAAATTAAATATTATAGTAGCAGCTAACCTGATTCAGAGTGATAATCATCTGGAAAAGATCATATAATTGTTGATGCACCGATGATTGATAAAAGCGACAATTCTTAAATTACATATGTAAAAGAGTTTCATTACCAAAATCTAGATCCTTTATAAAATTAGGATAAAAATGAATATCTTTTCAGTGGATAAGTTAAAATTTTTTTGATAGATATCACTATATAAAAAACGTAATTTATGGTAAAATAATACAGATCAAAAAAGGAGAGAGAAAATGGTAGAACCTAAGTATAAACGTATCTTAATCAAGCTATCTGGTGAAGCCCTTGCTGGGGAACGTGGTGTCGGAATCGATATCAAAACTGTCCAAAATATGGCCCAAGAAATCAAGGAAGTTCATGAACTTGGAATTGAAATTGCCTTGGTGATTGGAGGGGGAAACCTTTGGCGTGGAGAACCTGCTGCTGAAGCAGGGATGGATCGTGTTCAAGCAGACTACACAGGTATGCTCGGTACTGTCATGAACGCCCTTGTGATGGCTGATTCGCTTCAACAAGTTGGCGTGGATACACGTGTTCAAACAGCGATTGCCATGCAACAAGTTGCAGAACCATATATCCGTGGTCGTGCCCTTCGTCACCTTGAAAAAGATCGGATCGTGATCTTTGGTGCTGGGATCGGTTCTCCTTACTTCTCAACAGATACGACCGCAGCCCTTCGTGCAGCTGAGATTGAAGCAGATGCCATTCTCATGGCTAAAAATGGGGTCGATGGTGTTTACAATGCCGATCCGAAAAAAGATGCTTCAGCTGTGAAATTTGAGGAATTGACTCACCGTGATGTGATCAATAAAGGTCTTCGCATCATGGACTCAACAGCTTCTACACTCTCCATGGACAACGACATTGACTTGGTTGTCTTCAATATGAATGAACCAGGCAATATCAAACGTGTTGTCTTTGGTGAAAATATCGGTACAACCGTATCGAATAACGTAGAAAAATAATAGAAAATAGAGGAAGATTATGGCAAACCCAATCGTAGAAAAAGCAAAAGAAAGAATGACCCAGTCTCACCAAAGTTTGGGACGTGAATTTGGTAGCATCCGTGCTGGACGTGCAAATGCAAGTCTTTTGGATCGTATTTTCGTAGAATACTACGGAGTAGAGACACCATTGAACCAATTGGCATCTATCACGATTCCAGAAGCGCGTGTCTTGTTGATCACACCATTTGATAAATCATCTTTGAAAGACATCGAGCACAGCATCAATGCATCTGACCTTGGTATCACTCCAGCCAACGATGGATCTGTTATCCGCTTGGTTATCCCAGCTTTGACAGAAGAAACTCGTCGTGACTTGGCAAAAGAAGTGAAAAAAGTGGGTGAAAATGCTAAAGTAGCGATCCGTAACATCCGTCGTGATGCTATGGATGAAGCGAAGAAACAAGAAAAAGCAAAAGAGATCACAGAAGATGAATTGAAAGGTCTTGAAAAAGAGATCCAAAAAGTTACGGATGACGCTGTTAAGCATGTGGATGAAATGACAGCTCACAAAGAAAAAGAATTGATGGAAGTTTAATCCATCCCAACCACTACAGGAAAGAAAGACTCAGTTGGCACTGCTGGCTGGGTTTTATTTCCATTATTCTTGTGAAGAGGCAAGAGGAAAGAAGGAAACATGAATACGAATCTAGCAAGCTACATCATGGGAATGGTCATCGATGAAAATGACCACTTCTATTTTGTTCAAAAAGATGGCCAGACCTACGCGCTTGATAAAGCAGAAGGCCCACACAAAGTCGGAGAAAGTGTCAAGGGCTTTGCCTATACAGATATGAAGCAAAAGCTCCGACTCACGACACTTGAAGTCACTGCAACTCAAGAAAGCTTTGGCTGGGGAACGGTCACGGAAGTGCGCAAGGATTTGGGAGTCTTCGTGGATACAGGGCTTCCAGATAAGCAGATTGTTGTCTCATTAGATATCCTACCGGAGATTAAAGATCTATGGCCTAAAAAGGGCGATCGTCTCTATATTCGCTTAGAAGTCGATAAAAAAGATCGGATTTGGGGGATCTTAGCCTACCAGGAAGATTTCCAGCGTTTGGCTCGCCCGGCTTACAACAATATGCAGAACCAAAACTGGCCAGCCATTGTCTACCGCTTGAAATTGTCTGGAACCTTTGTTTACCTTCCAGAGAACAATATGCTGGGCTTTATCCACCCAAGTGAGCGCTATGCAGAACCACGCTTGGGACAAGTCCTAGATGCCCGGGTCATTGGATTCCGTGAGGTGGATCGGACCTTGAACCTATCTTTGAAGCCACGCTCCTTTGAGATGTTGGAAAACGATGCCCAAATGATTTTGACCTATTTGGAAGCCAATGGTGGCTTTATGACCTTGAATGATAAGTCCTCTCCAGAAGAGATCAAGGCAACTTTTGGGATTTCAAAAGGCCAGTTCAAAAAAGCTTTGGGTGGTTTGATGAAGGCGAAGAAAATCAAGCAAGACCAGTTTGGAACAGAGTTGATCTAAGAGGAGGCTTATGCGAAAATCGTTTTATACTTGGTTGATGACGGAGCGTAATCCTAAAAGCAATACTCCTAAGGCCATTCTAGCAGATCTTGCTTTTCACGAGTCTGCTTTTCCCAAGCATACAGATGACTTCGACGAGGTCAGTCGCTATCTAGAAGAGCATGCCAGCTTTTCCTTTAATCTTGGCGATTTTGATGCGATTTGGGAAGAATACCAAGCCCACTAGAGAAGGATAGGTCGAGGATGGTTTTTTCTCGGCCTCTTTGTTATAATAATAGAAAAATACAGGTAGAGAGGTTCTTTATTTGCAAGAACATTCAGTTGAAATTACATTAACGCATCCAGACGATCTCTTTCATTTGTTTGGATCTAACGAACGCCATCTCCGTTTGATGGAGCAAGAATTTGGGGTGACTATTCATGCCCGGACAGAAATTGTCCAAATCATTGGGGAAGAAGAAACCTGCGAGCAGGTTCGTCAAGTCATCCAGGCTCTTTTGGTCCTCGTCAACCGTGGCATGACCATTGGAACGCCGGATGTGGTGACCGCCATTACCATGGTGAGAAATGGTGAATTGGATAAGTTCATCGCTCTCTATGAAGAAGAGATTATCAAGGATAGTTACGGCAAACCCATTCGGGTTAAAACGCTGGGTCAAAAGATCTATGTCGATAGTGTCAAGAACCATGATGTCACTTTTGGGATTGGACCAGCGGGGACTGGGAAAACCTTCCTAGCAGTGACTTTGGCCGTGACTGCCCTCAAGCGTGGTCAGGTCAAGCGGATCATTTTGACCCGTCCTGCTGTAGAAGCTGGAGAGAGCCTTGGTTTCCTACCAGGGGATCTTAAAGAAAAAGTAGACCCTTATCTACGTCCGGTCTATGATGCTCTTTACCAGATTTTAGGGAAAGACCAAACAACTCGGATGATGGAGCGGGAGATTATCGAGATTGCGCCTTTGGCTTATATGCGGGGGCGGACCTTGGACGATGCCTTTGTCATCCTCGATGAAGCGCAAAATACCACCATCATGCAGATGAAGATGTTTTTGACCCGTCTTGGTTTTAACTCTAAGATGATTGTCAATGGAGATACCAGCCAGATTGACCTTCCTCGAAATGTTAAATCCGGCTTGATTGATGCTCAGGAGAAATTGAAGAACATTTCTCAAATTGACTTTGTGCATTTCTCTGCCAAGGATGTCGTTCGTCATCCAGTAGTAGCAGAGATTATCCGGGCCTACGAGCCCATTCCAAATCCAGTCCTCAAAGAAAAACCGGATGTGGAAGAAGAATAAAAGAAAAGGCAAAGATCATCAGATCTTTGCCTTAAATTGATGATAAAATCATCTCCTAGCCTTTCCTTAGGTGAGAACGGACGTCAGCGAACTTCTTCGAAATTCCATGACTAATAATTGAGCCTAAGGTCTCAATTATTCCGAGTGCTTGAAACTAAATTGTTTCAAGCACTTTTCTCACGGCGGAAAGTCTCTAAAAATGATTTAAAAAATTCAAAACAACTTGTTTTTTCCAAAACATTTTTAATTAGTTCATATGAAAAAATAAGTTGTTTGTTTTTTTCGATGGTAATTCTTTTATGATAGTTTAAACCAATTCATCGATTGGTGTGAAGTCACGCTCTAAACCGGTAGCAACTGGTTGGCTAGTGATGTGACCTTGGTAAGTGGTGACCCCTTGGCGCAGGCCTTCGTCGAGGGCAATTGCCTTGTGGAAGCCATTGTCAGCTAGGGATTCAACATAAGGAAGGGTCACATTGGTAAGGGCGATAGTAGAGGTACGAGCGACAGCCCCTGGGATATTGGCAACGGCATAGTGGAGCACGCCATGTTTTTCGTAAACTGGCTCCGTATGCGTTGTGACACGGTCTGCTGTTTCGATAACACCACCTTGGTCAACGGCCACATCGACGATGACTGAACCGGGACGCATTTGTTTAACCATATCGTCTGTCACTAATTTAGGAGCTTTAGCACCAGGAATCAAGACAGCACCGATGACAACATCGGCATCACGGACGCTGGCTTCAATGTTAAATGGATTAGACATAAGGGTTTGGATTTGATGACCAAAGACATCTTCCAGAACAGCCAAACGTTTAGCGCTGATATCTAAGATGGTCACTTGGGCACCGAGTCCAAGGGCGATACGAGCTGCGTGGGTTCCAACGACCCCGCCTCCGATGATGGTGACTTTCCCTTTGGGAACACCTGGCACCCCACCTAGGAGGACTCCTGATCCACCTTCTTGTTTGGTCAGGAAGTGAGCACCGATTTGCACGGCCATCCGTCCAGCAACCTCACTCATTGGCACCAAGAGTGGCAACTGTCCATCTAAGTCACGAACGGTTTCGTAGGCCACCCCAGTTGTTTTAGCTGCGACCATAGCGTCCGCTAATTCAGGTGCGGCAGCCATATGCAAGTAGGTAAAGAGCAAGAGGTCTTCGCGAAGGAAGTCGTATTCTTCAGCGAGAGGTTCTTTGACTTTGACCACCATCTCAGCGGCCCAAGCTTCTGCTGCAGTCGCAACGATGGTTGCCCCTTGCTTCGTGTAATCTTCATCCGCAAAGCCAGAACCAAGTCCAGCATTTGTTTCCACCAAAACTTGATGTCCTTTCTTGACCAAGCTTTGTACGCCTGCAGGTGTCAAACCGACCCGATTTTCGTTGTTTTTAATTTCTTTAGGAATTCCAATGAGCATTATTTTCTCCTTGCTCAGATTTAGGTGTAAAAAGGTCATTGGTGTGAGATTGCTCTCTTGACTCAATGACCTTTTCACTCCTTATCTGATTGTTTTGATTGATTTTATTGTATAGAAAAGTGGGTTAAAAAGCAAGAAAAATTTGAGCTTGCCTTCCTTTAGCTTATTTGCTAAACTAATCCCTAAAGAAGGAGAGTCAAATGGAAAATTTATATGTGAAGTTAGCGGCTTGTCGTGAAGTGGAGACAGAGCGCTTGCACTTGCGTCCGGTCACTCTTGAAGACGCACCGGCTATGTTTGAGTATGCTTCTGATGAGACAGTTACGCGCTATACCTTTGCAACCAATCAAAGTCTAGAAGAGACGCGTAATAATATTGCCCTCTTTTACCTAGCGAGCCCACTTGGAAGATGGGGGATCGAACTCAAAGAAAATGGAAAATTTATCGGGACGATTGATTTACTGGATTTGGATCTTTGTCTGAAAAAGGGGAGTATCGGCTATGTTCTGAATAAAGACTATTGGAACCAAGGTCTTGCGACAGAAGCTACCAAGGCAGTCATTGCTCTGGCTTTTGAACAGTTAGGGATGAACAAACTCATTGCCGTTCATGATCAGGACAATCCAGCTTCTGGACGGGTGATGGCCAAATCAGGTATGAAATATTCCCACGAGGAGCCCTATGCGATGCTAGACCTGCATGAAGAAGGGCGAATGGTGACGAGAGTTCATTATGTCCTCACGAAGGAAGAATATTTGGCAGAAAAATGAGTCAGGATATTGACAAAAGACCTATCTCCATGATATAGTAGATAGGTACTGCTGGTTTAGCTCAGTCGGTAGAGCGCATCCATGGTAAGGATGAGGTCGCCGGTTCAATCCCGGCAACTAGCATAGCAGAAGAGAGAAGCTTAGAGAAGATCTAGGCTTCTTTTTTTGCGAGTCCATCTTTAAAAGTCTTGCTTTTTTCAACAATTTTCAAAAAAGCGTTGACAAGCAAGGAAATAAGTGGTAAAGTTAGAACAACAAAGAGAAAGGAGAAAACCATCATGAACAAAGTAGATGTTTTGATGACACAATTGAATACACAGCTTCTCCAATCTCAGTTGAGTTCGATGTAAACTATAAATGGAACCCAAGATGGAGGAGTCTGTCTTGGGTTTTTTGTATGCATTTTTACCTGCCTTAACTGAATTGGTGATAGGCATCAGAAGGCCCAAGTGTGGACTGAGTACGTACTCAGCTCCTTGCTTGGGTTTTTTCTGTGCCATTTTGAAAAGGAGAATATATGATCAGAGCTATTTGGGAGTATATCAGGGAGCGCAAATGGCGATATGTGAAGATCGCTATGGTCCTGATTCTTTATGATTACACCTTATTGATCCCGACGCAAGTCATCCAGCGTTTAGTGGATCATTTGAGTCAGCGGACGCTGACGCAATCCAACTTTGTATGGGATATGGTCCTCTTGGTAGGATCAGCCATCCTCAATTACCTAACGGCTTTTTATTGGCAGTTGCGACTCTTTCAGTCGTCAGTCCATTTCAAGGCGACCCTCCAGGAGCAAGCATTTCGTAAGCTAGTAGCCATGCGGCGCCCTTTTTTTGAGAAATTTCGCTCAGGAGATCTCTTGACGCGCTTTACGACAGATGTCGATGGCATGGCCGATATGGCTGGTTACGGGATGATGGTGCTCCTGTTTGGCGGTGGCTTGTTTGCCTTTATTATTCCGACCATGTTTTTCATTTCTTGGCAATTAACCTTGATTTCCTTTATTCCTATGATCTTCCTCGTCGTCTCTACCTATTTTTTGAGTAGAAAGCAGGAGGAGTATGTTGAGCAAAACCGGGAAGCAGTCGCTCAGTTGAATGATGAAGTCTTGGAGTCGATCGAAGGAATTCGGGTCATGCGGGCCTATAGTAGACGGGACCAGCAGGTCAAACAGTTTCAGAAAAAAACAGCCAGTCTATCCAAAACAGGGGATAAAATTGCCTCTATCCAGTATTCTTTTGGACCTTTAGCCCTGTTGTTTATTGGATTCTCGACGGTCTTGCTCCTGCTATTTGGAGGCCAGTCCCTGGCAAGCGGGCAGTTGAGTCTTGGCAAGTTATTGGCTTTACAGTTGTATTTGGTCTTTTTAATTGAGCCTATGTGGATGATGGCGGACCTGATCTTGGTCTACCAGACAGGGCAAATGTCCTATAAAAAATTAAAAGAAGTGATTGATGAGACAGATGATCTGGAGCCAGATGGTCCTCACTACCTAGAGCAGATTGATTCGGTGCAGTTTAAGGACTATTCTTTCAGCTATCCTGGTGCTGAGCGAAAGAGCCTGTCAGGCATTGATTGGACTATCCAGCGAGGACAGACGGTAGGGATTGTTGGTCGTACCGGTGCAGGAAAGACTACCCTGGTTCGACAATTCTTGCGGCAGTACCCAGTTGGTGAGGGAGAATTCTTGATTAACCAGCAACCGATCGTGGACTACAACCGACACTCCATTGAAGATAAAATTGGCTATGTTTCCCAAGAACATATTTTATTTTCCAAGTCTATCCGTGAGAATATAGCGCTTGGTAAAAAAGGAGCCAGCCAAGAAGATTTGGTGGAAGCAATAGCCCAAGCTGCTTTTGCGGATGATCTCGAGCGGATGTCTCATGGAATGGACACCTTGATCGGTGAGAAAGGGGTCTCTGTATCAGGAGGTCAAAAACAACGGATCTCTCTGGCACGTGCCTTCTTAAGAGATGCAGAGCTCTTGCTGTTAGATGATTCCCTTTCTGCAGTGGATGCGAAGACTGAACAGGCCATTATTGACACGATTCAAAAGGAACGAAAAGACAAGACGACCATCATTGTTTCTCATCGCTTGTCTGCTGTTCATCAGGCTGATTGGATCATCGTCTTGGATCAAGGGCAGATTGTAGAAGAAGGCAGGGCTAGTGATTTATTGGCTCAAGAAGGATGGTATTATGAACAATACCAACGGCAACAAAAACAGGAAGGAGAATAAGATGAAAGTATTGAAACGATTATTATCGAGGATCACGCTTTATCCAACTGTCTTTCTTGCTGGCTTTATTTGCCTCTTGCTAGCCACCATTTTTTCTGAATTGTCACCCTTTCTTCTCCAAAAGATGATCGATGGGCCTTTGACCGCACTGACCCACGGTGGCGGGCAAGGGGACTTGCTTCAGATGGGAGGATTCTATCTCTTGGTCTTGAGCATCGGACAGCTGATTAGCTACCTAGGGAATCGGATCTTGCTACACGGAAGCAATCAAGTGACGGCTAACCTAAGAGACCAAGCCTTTCAAGTCATGCAAGGGCTGCCTATTTCTTATTTTGATGATAAGCCGGCTGGGAAGATCGCGACAAGAATTGTCAATGATACGGAGACCTTGCGGACCCAGTTTTATAACTCTTGTATGATTTTAGTCATCTACTTGGTGCGTTTCCTCTTTATCCTAGGGATTCTCTTTTACCTGAGTCCTATGATGGGCCTTCTCTTGTGTTTGGTCTTTCCGATTTTCTATGGGATCCAGTATCTCTACAAGGTCATGACGGACCAGCCTATGAAGGATTTCTTTGATGCGCGAAGCGAGGTCAATACCCAGGTCAATGAACTCTTGCATGGTGCCAGTATGATTCAGCTCTATCATCAAGAGCCTGGTGTGGTGGAGGAGTTTGAAGCCACTACCCAGAAGATGTTAGGAGCCAATGATCGAATCCTCCTGGCCGATTCCATTGCTTCTTGGACCTTAACGGAATTGCTCAAGTTTTTAGTGATTGCGGGCATTTTGACCATCGCTGGGATTTCTTTCCTACAGGGCAATATCGGTGTGACGGCTGGTTTCTTATTTATCAATATTAACTATGTGATTAATCTATTTGATCTCATGGCCAATCTCAGTCGTCAATTCCCAAATATTCGGCGATCCTTAGAAACAGGGAGCCGCGTCCTTGCTTTCTTAGACCAACCGTTAGAGGCCGATGGTGCATTGGAACTGAAGATAGAAAAGGCAGAAGTCGTGTTTAACGATGTTCAATTTGCCTATGAAGAAGGCAAGCCAGTTCTGCGGGATATTGCCTTTCAGGCAAGTCCTGGGCAAACCATTGCTCTTGTGGGTCATACTGGATCGGGTAAGTCTTCGATTATGAACCTGCTCTATCGTTTTTATGATCCTCAAGAAGGAGCGATTTTGATCGATGGTCAAGATATTCGCCAAGTCTCTCGTGAGAGCCTACGAAGCCATATGGGGATTGTTCTACAGGATCCTTATCTATTTACAGGAACCATAGCTAGTAATGTGGCCATGAGTCAGGAACACATTGATCGGGATGCGGTCAAAGATGCCTTGAAAAAAGTCGGGGCTTGGCCCTTTGTAGAGCGCCTTGAAAAGGGGATCGACCATCCAGTCGTAGAAAAAGGATCTGCCTTTTCAAGTGGCGAGCGCCAATTGATTTCCTTTGCGCGGACGCTCTATATGAATCCGCAAATTCTGATTTTGGATGAGGCAACTTCTCACATCGATACGGAAACAGAAGAAATCATCCAGAAGGCTATGGCAGTCCTGCAAAAGGGCCGGACCACCTTTATCATTGCTCATCGCTTGTCCACTATCCAAGATGCGGATCAGATCTTAGTCTTATCCGAAGGACGTATTGTGGAGCGTGGTAGACACGAGGAACTGGTTGCACAAGGCGGTATCTATGCCCAGATGAATGCCATTCAGCAAACAGTGGTGTAAGATGAGTTCCACTGTTTAAGACGAGGAAAATCCCTAGCTAATTTATCTTTGTAATAAAACAGACTATATTTTAGATATAAGCTGGTTAATATCTGGGATAAAAGATTCTTAGAAACTTTCCTTATGTGATTACGGACGTTAGGTGAAATTATCCAGTGGATGATTTCAGCAGTCCAGGAAGTTCCATGACTAAATCAAGATACAAAGGGCGTCTGCGGATAAAGTCAAAATAGGAAGTTTGACGAAGAATCTTTAGATTCTAGGAGAACTTGTCTTTTTGACACGATCCGTAGCCCGTGTTCAATTGGTTTTGAGCTCCTTCGCTCTTTAATTTCTTGGCTCAGGCTAAAACAGTTTCCCAAACTGTTTTACTCTCAAAACTCCCGAGTGCTTGAAACAGTACTGTTTCAAGCACTTTTCTCACGGCGGAAAGTTTTATTAGTGTCTTGACTGATCAAAAAAATAAAAATTATTATATCTTTCTTGATATTTTGATATGAAAAACTACGGATCTATATTTTAAACCAGTCTGTATCTAGTATATAGGCTGGTTTTTGTGATATAATAAAGTGATAATAGTGAGGTGATCCAGATGTATATTGAAATGGTAGATGAGACTGGTCAAGTCTCTGACGAAATCTTAAAACAAACGCAAGAAATTTTAGAATTTGCTGCTCAAAAAATTGGGAAAGAAGACAAGGAAATGGCTGTGACTTTTGTAACCAATGAACGCAGTCATGAACTAAATCTTGAATACCGTGATACGGATCGTCCGACGGATGTCATCAGTTTAGAATACAAGCCAGAGATGGAGATTTCTTTTGACGAGGAAGACCTTGCAGAAAATCCAGAATTGGCAGAGATGATGGCTGAATTCGATACCTATATTGGTGAGCTCTTTATTTCAATTGACAAGGCGCGTGAGCAAGCCGAAGAATATGGCCACAGTTTTGAGCGCGAAATGGGATTTTTAGCAGTGCATGGTTTTCTTCACATTAATGGCTATGATCATTATACGCCGGAAGAAGAAAAGGAAATGTTTGGCTTACAGGAAGAGATTTTGACAGCCTATGGACTCACAAGACAATAAGCGAAAATGGAAAAATCGGGACTTTATTTCCAGTTTGGAGTTTGCGATAACAGGAATTTTCACGGCGATCAAAGAAGAGCGCAATATGCGCAAACATGCCTTATCAGCCCTTGTAGCAATTCTTGCTGGTTTGGTATTTAGGATTTCTGCGACGGAGTGGCTCTTTTTGTTGCTCAGCATCACCTTGGTGATTGCTTTTGAAATTATGAATTCAGCCATTGAAAATGTGGTGGATCTAGCTAGTAACTACCATTTCTCCATGTTGGCAAAGAATGCCAAAGACATGGCGGCTGGAGCAGTCCTCGTCGTATCAGGCTTTGCCCTACTAACAGGACTGGTGATTTTTGTGCCCAAATTCTGGGCCTTGGTATTTGGATAAGAGGGAGTATGCCCTCGTGAAAGGATATTATGACATTTAAATCAGGCTTTGTAGCCATTTTAGGACGTCCCAATGTTGGGAAGTCAACGTTTTTGAACCACGTCATGGGGCAAAAAATTGCCATCATGAGTGACAAGGCGCAGACAACGCGTAATAAGATTATGGGGATTTATACGACGGATAAGGAACAGATCGTCTTTATCGATACCCCAGGGATTCACAAACCCAAGACAGCGCTTGGAGACTTCATGGTGGAGTCGGCCTATAGCACCCTTCGGGAAGTGGATACCGTTCTCTTTATGGTGCCAGCAGATGAACCACGTGGGAAGGGCGATGACATGATTATCGAACGCCTCAAGGCTGCTAAGGTGCCGGTTATTCTTGTGGTCAATAAGATCGACAAGGTGCACCCTGACCAACTCTTGGAGCAAATCGATGACTTCCGTAGTCAGATGGATTTCAAGGAAATCGTGCCGATTTCAGCCCTCCAAGGAAACAATGTTTCGCGTTTGATTGATATTTTAAGTGAAAACTTAGAAGAAGGTTTCCAATATTTCCCTGCCGACCAAATCACTGACCACCCAGAGCGCTTCTTGGTTTCTGAAATGATCCGCGAAAAGGTCTTGCACTTGACGCGGGAAGAAATTCCCCACTCTGTTGCTGTAGTGGTGGATTCTATGAAGCGGGATGAAGAGACAGATAAGGTTCATATCCGCGCAACCATCATGGTCGAGCGCGATAGCCAAAAAGGCATTGTCATCGGAAAAGGCGGGGCTATGCTTAAGAAGATCGGAACCCTTGCGCGTAAGGATATCGAGCTCATGCTAGGGGACAAGGTCTTCCTAGAAACCTGGGTGAAAGTCAAGAAAAATTGGCGGGATAAGAAATTGGATCTTGCCGATTTCGGATACAACGAAAAAGAATATTAAGAAGAGGTGGGCAGAAGGCCTGCTTCTTGTTTTTGAAAGGAGTTCTATGCCTGAATTACCAGAAGTAGAGACCGTTCGACGAGGTCTTGAGAAATTAATTCTTGGAAAAACCATCCAGTCCGTGGAAGTAAAGTATCTAAAGATGATTCAGACGGATCGGGATGCTTTTCGTCAAGATCTTCCGGGGCAAGAAATTCGGGCCATGGGGCGCCGTGGGAAATATCTCTTGTTTTATCTGACGGATCTGGTCCTCATCTCGCATTTGCGGATGGAAGGCAAGTATTTCTTTTATCCAGACGAAGTCCCTCTTCGCAAGCACGCCCATGTCTTCTTTCATTTTACAGATGGCAGCACCCTGGTCTATGAAGATGTCCGCAAGTTTGGGACCATGGAAGTCATCATACCTGAGCTTGTCGACAGCTATTTTTTGGCGAAAAAAATTGGTCCAGAGCCGACAGAAGCGGATTTTAAAGCGCCAGCCTTCCAAGCAGCTCTTAAAAAATCAAAGAAACCCATTAAATCAGCCCTTTTGGACCAAAAATTAGTGGCTGGTCTGGGCAATATCTATGTAGATGAGGTTCTCTATCGAGCCAAGGTTCATCCAGCCCGTTTGGGTCAAAGCCTGACTGCTAGAGAAGCCACAGCAATCCGCAAAGAAACGATTGCTGTGCTTGCTCAGGCTGTTGAAAAGGGTGGCTCCACCATTCGCTCCTACAGCAATGCTTTTGGAGAAGATGGTACCATGCAGGAAGAACACCAGGTCTATGGGAAAACAGGCCAGCCTTGTTTGCGCTGCGGGACACCGATCGAGAAAATCCAGCTCGGGGGACGCGGAACCCATTTTTGCCCCCACTGCCAAAAGGAGAACTAGATGGCGAGAATCATCGGATTAACAGGAGGGATTGCTTCAGGAAAGTCCACTGTGACCTCCTATCTGAGAGAAAAAGGGTATCCTGTCATTGATGCGGATCAAGTGGTTCATGATTTGCAGGCACCAGGTGGAGAACTCTACCGTGTCCTAGTGGATCATTTTGGAAAAGAGATCCTTACCAAAGAAGGAGAGCTGGATCGCCTAGCTTTGGGTCAGCGGATCTTTTCAGACCCTAGTGAAAGAGACTGGTCCAACCGCGTCCAAGGCAGACTCATTCGTGAGGCTCTAGCTGAGGTAAGAGACAGACAAGCTGCACAATCCGATCTCTTTTTTATGGATATTCCTCTCTTAATCGAGCAGCACTATGAAGGGTGGTTTGAATCTGTCTGGTTGGTAGCTGTATCAAAAGAAACCCAGCTTAAGCGCCTAATGGAACGCAACCACTTATCAGAACTGCAGGCCCAAGAACGCATCGCTGCTCAAATGCCGCTAGATGAAAAAAGAGCACATGCAGATCTGGTCTTAGACAATAATGGCGATCTAACGGCCCTCTACGCCCAATTAGATGCAGCCCTACAACAATTAGAAAGAAGATGATTTTATCACAAGAGAAATCAATTGGCGTAAAAATCTATATATTGCCTGGATCGGGTGCTTTTTCATCGGAGCTAGCCTTTCGTTAGTTGTGCCTTTTATGGCCCTCTTTGTAGAAGAGTTGGGCGTTACGGGCAAGGCTGTTCCCTTTTATGCAGGCATTGCTGTTGCGAGTTCTTCTGTGACCTCTGCGATCATGTCTCCCATCTGGGGGAGCCTGGCCGACCGCTATGGTCGAAAACCCATGATGCTCAGGGCTTCTATTGCTATGACTCTGACCATGGGAGGGATCGCCTTTGTGCCATCCGTCTTTTGGCTCTTGGTTTTGCGCTTTCTCAACGGTGTCTTTTCAGGCTTTGTCCCTAATAGTACAGCCTTGATTGCCAGTCAAGTATCAAAGGACCAATCCGGTTATGCCTTGGGGACTTTGTCAACCGGTGTTGTAGCAGGCACCTTGATGGGACCTTTGATTGGAGGACTGATTGCTGAAAATCTAGGCATGCGCAATGTCTTTCTCTTGGTCGGCTTCTTCTTATTTTTGGTTTCCCTCTTGACCTTATGGGGCATTGAGGAAGACTATGAGCCCCTTCCAAAAGAAGAACAAAAATCCAGTTGGCAGTTGCTCATGTCCATTCAGCAAAAAGATATCCTCTTGGGCCTCTTTTTGACCAGCATGACCATTCAAATGATCGCTCAATCTATTTCTCCGATCCTGCCTCTTTATGTGCGGGCTTTGGGACAAAGAGATAACCTGATCTTCGTATCAGGGATGATTGTTTCGGCTATGGGAGTCTCCAGTATGCTCTTTTCAGGTTGGATGGGAAAACTCGGAGACCGAATCGGGAATCACCGGCTTTTATTAATCGCCCTTCTTTATAGTGGATGTCTCTATATCCTTTGTGCCCAAGCACAAACACCCCTTCAATTAGGAATTTTACGCTTCCTCTTTGGGATCGGGACTGGAGCCCTACTACCAGGAGTTTCTGCATTATTGAATCGTTTAACCCCTCCTGAAGGGATTTCTCGGATCTTTAGCTATAACCAGCTCTTTTATTATTTAGGTGGCGTGTTAGGGCCAATGATGGGATCGAGTATTTTCATGCATTTTGGCTATCATTGGGTTTTTTACGGCACAGCCCTCTTGGCCTTTACCGATTTGATTTTCCTCTTATTCTTATTTAGAAAGTATTTGAAAGTGAGAGACGTACGTGCGAATTAAAGTTCAACTGACCTGCTCCAGCTGTGGGAGTCAGAATTATTTGACCAGTAAAAATACCAAAACCCATCCTGAAAAGATCGAGGTCTTGAAGTATTGTCCTAAGGAAAGAAAAGTAACCTTACATATTGAATCCAAATGATTTTCGTGGTATAATAGTAAGGATTTTAAGGAGTTTTGAATATGAGCGGAGCATTAACAACTATTTTACTAGTATTATCAGTATTGATTATTATCGCAATTTTTATGCAACCAACTAAAAACCAATCGAGCAACGTCTTTGACGCTAGCTCAAATGACTTGTTTGAACGTTCAAAAGCGCGTGGGTTCGAAGCCGTTATGCAGCGTTTGACGGCAGTTATGGTCTTTACTTGGTTATTGATTGCGATGATCTTAATGGTACTTTCTAGTAAATAAGATAGGCTCAGACAATGTCTTTGCCTATTTTTATTTTGCAAAACGATGATGACACAACTAGATAGAAAAAAGGAGGCTGGATAACCAGCAAATACATTCATGAAAACAAGTATTAAAGAATATTTACAAGAGCATGACAAAGCCCAGATCAATGATCTGGCAGCAGCTCTAGGAAAAGAAGGGTCTAAGGATTTCCGTGACTTGGTCAAAACCATCTCTCTGATGGAACGCCGTCATGAGTTGAAATTCGAAGATGATGGCTCTCTTCGTTTGGCTCAAAAGAAGGCCCCAGCCATTACCCTCAAGGGGATCTTTCATGCCCATAAAAATGGCTTTGGTTTTGTCAGTTTAGAGGGCGAAGAAGAGGATCTCTTTGTTGGCCGAAATGATGTCAATCATGCTATCGATGGTGACACCGTTGAGATCGTCATTAGCAAGGTGGCAGACCGAAACAAAGGAACGGCAGCGGAAGCTAAGATTATTGATGTCTTGGAACATAGTGTCAGAACGGTAGTTGGACAAATTGTTCTGGATGAGGAAAAGCCTAAATATGCCGGCTACATTCGTTCGAAAAATCAAAAAATCAGCCAGCTGATCTATGTGAAAAAGCCAGCCATCCAATTGGAAGGGACCGAAATCCTCAAGGTCGAAATTGATCAATACCCGAGCCGCAAGCACAATTATTTTGTGGCAACTGTGCGGGATGTGGTCGGTCATGTAACAGATCCAGGAATCGATGTTTTAGAAGTGCTAGAATCCATGGACATTGTCTCAGAATTTCCAGAAGAAGTGTTGAAAGAGGCTGAGCAGGTTCCAGATGTACCATCTGAAAAGGATTTAGAGGGACGATTGGATCTGCGAGAGGAGATTACCTTTACGATTGATGGGGCAGATGCCAAAGACTTGGACGATGCGGTCCATATCAAGCTACTCAAGAACGGCAATTTTGAGCTGGGTGTTCACATCGCAGATGTTTCTTATTATGTTACAGAAGGTTCAGCACTCGACAAGGAAGCTCTAAATCGTGCGACCTCTGTCTATGTGACCGACCGAGTAGTACCCATGCTTCCAGAACGCTTGTCCAATGGGATCTGTTCTTTGAATCCGAATGTGGACCGCCTGACCCAGTCTGCCATCATGGAGATTGATCCCCATGGAAAGGTTGTCAAGCACACCATTACCCAAACGGTGATCAATACGACCTTCCGAATGACCTATAGTGACGTCAATGATATCTTAGCAGACGACGAAGAAAAGGCTCAAGAGTTTAAGAAAATTGTCCCAAGTATTCATCAAATGGCCACCCTGCATGGTATTCTAGAAAGCATGCGGATTCGCCGAGGAGCCCTCAATTTTGATACCAATGAGGCTAAAATCCTAGTCAATAAAGAAGGAAAACCGGTCGACATTGTCCTCCGTCAAAGAGGGATTGCCGAGCGGATGATTGAGTCCTTTATGCTGATTGCCAATGAGACAGTGGCGGAGCACTTTACACGAATGAAACTGCCGTTCATCTACCGGATCCACGAAGATCCAAAGGCAGAAAAAGTACAGAAGTTTATCGATTATGCTTCTAGCTTTGGGATCCAAATCTACGGAACGGCTAGTGACATGAGCCAAGAAGCCCTGCAAGAAATTATGCGCAAGGTTGAAGGAGAACCTTATGCAGATGTCCTTTCTATGATGTTGTTGCGCTCGATGCAACAGGCCCGTTACTCAGAGCACAACCATGGCCACTATGGGCTCGCTGCGGAGTATTATACCCACTTTACTAGTCCCATTCGCCGGTATCCGGACCTGATGGTTCATCGAATGGTGCGTGAATACGGTAAATCCCAAGAAGTGGCAGAACACTTTGAACAAGTCCTTCCAGACATTGCCAGCCAATCCTCTAGTCGAGAGCGCCGGGCTATTGACGCCGAGCGCGAAGTTGAGGCTATGAAAAAGGCCGAATACATGGAAGACTATGTTGGGGAAGAGTACGATGCTGTGGTTTCCAGTGTAGTGAAATTTGGCCTCTTTGTGGAGTTGCCCAATACGGTCGAAGGCTTGATCCATATTACTAATCTTCCTGAATTCTACCATTTTAACGAACGGGATCTAACCCTTCGCGGGGAGAAATCGGGAGTGACTTTCCGTGTTGGTCAGCAAATCCGGATCAAGGTCGAAAGAGCTGACAAGATGACCGGAGAGATTGATTTCTCTTATATTCCAAGTGAATGGGATGTCGTCGAAAAAGGCCTCAAGGCCAAAGGACGTGACCGAGATGGCAATCGCAGGGATCGCAGACGCAAAGACAAAAAAGTTTCTAAGGGTTCGACTGCTAGAAAAGATGACAAACGGAAAGATTCTTCATCTAAATCCAAAAAGAAAAAAGGGAAGAAACCATTTTACAAGGAAGTAGCAAAGAAAGGAGCCAACCATGGCAAAGGGCGAAGGAAAGGTAGTCGCACAAAATAAAAAGGCGAGACATGACTACACCATCGTGGATACAATAGAAGCAGGGATGGTGCTGACAGGTACAGAGATCAAAAGTGTCCGTGCAGCACGCATTAACTTGAAAGATGGTTTTGCACAAGTTAAAAATGGAGAAGTTTGGCTCAGTAATGTCCATATTGCCCCTTATGAGGAAGGCAATATCTGGAACCAAGATCCAGACCGTCGCCGCAAGCTCCTGCTTCACAAAAAGCAAATCCAAAAGCTGGACCAAGAAACCAAAGGAACTGGGATGACCTTGGTGCCATTGAAAGTCTATCTTAAAGACGGTTATGCCAAATTGCTTTTGGGGCTTGCCAAAGGGAAACATGATTATGACAAGCGTGAATCCATCAAACGTCGGGAACAAAACCGGGATATCGCACGGGTCATGAAACAATACAATACACGTTAAACTAAAAAGGCAATTCTGAAACTTGTTTCAGAACTGTTTTTTTATGGTTTTTAATTGTAATCGCTTGCAAAATAATTACTTATATTATATACTAAAATTAAGGTGTTGGTATAGTTGTTTTTCTTAGGCTTGAAAGTTTTTCTAGTCTCTTTTGTAGTCAACAAGGAGAAAGACTATGAAGAAAATCCTATTCAAACTACTGTTTGGGCTCATGCTGATCGCTCTCTTTCCTGTGCAGGTGGCACAAGCTTGTTCGGCCTTTATTGTAGGGAAGGACTTAACCACGGATGGCTCTATGCTTTACGGTCGTACAGAGGACTATCCCTATGCACCAGATGGCGGGCGCCACAATCAAAACTTTGTTGTAGTTCCAGCAAAAGACTACAAGGAAGGGGATAAGATTGAAGATGAGTCCAATGGCTTTGCCTATCCACATTTGACTCATGAAATGAAGTACACAGCGACCTATGATGCTGCGCGTGGTGATGGTAGCAACGGAAACTTCGGAGCTCATGGTTTTAATGAAGTGGGCGTGTCGATGACAGCGACGGTATCAGCGACTCCTCATGACAAAATTTTGAAAGCCGATCCTTTGGTCAAAGATGGCCTACCAGAAGCTTCCATGATCGACTTGGTCTTGCCTCGTGCAAAAACTGCTCGAGAAGGAATCGAAATCGTTGCCAAGACTCTGGATGAAAAAGGTTCTGCTGAAGGGAATATTATTGTCGTAGCAGATAAAAATGAGCTCTGGTACATGGAAATCCTCTCAGGTCACCAATATGTTGCCATTAAATTCCCACAAGACCGCTATGCTATTTTTGCCAATACCTACTATCTGGGACATGTGGATCTCAAGGACAAGGACAATGTCATTGCTTCAAAAGATGTAGAAGCAGTAGCTAAGAAAGCAGATCACTATAAGACGGATAAGGATGGCAAGTTCCATATTGCGGATTCTTATGGTCCGGATGAATACACGGAACGCAACCGCTCACGGACCTATGCAGGGATTACCCTAATGGATCCAAAAGCGGATGTCAAATATGATGATCAACACTTTGATCTACTTCGTAAACCAACGGATCCTTCTAAAAAGTATAGTCTAGAAGATGTCTTTGCAGAACAACGGAACCGTTTTGAACACCTCAAACAATTTACAGCAGATGATTTGGCCGAACCAGGTAAAAAAGTCGATACCAAGAAATACAAGTATGCTTTGGGAAATGAAAATGTTATTGATGCCCATGTCTATCAAATCAAGAAAGACTTGCCAAGTCCATTTGGTGGAATCGTTTGGTTAGGGCTCGCCCAAAGTCGCAATACTCCGTATGTTCCATTCTATGGCTTGGTCAATGACACCTATGGTGCCTTTAAAGTCCGCTCTGCTAAGTATGATCCAACTTCATGGTATTGGGCTGTTTGGCATATCGACCAAATGGTCATGAAATATCCAGACCTCTTTGGTACCAGTATCCAAGATAAATGGAAAGAAATGGAAGCCGGCTGGATCAAGGAACAAGCTGCTTTGGATCAAAAATACAGTGGTCTTACAGATGAGCAAGCCAAAGCCCTTCAAGGTGAAGTCACCAAGGAATCCATGGACCGTGCGGATATAATCTTCAAACAAATCAAGGCCACTGAAAAGGAAATGGAAGATAAGATCCGTGAAGAAAAGGGCTTGGAAGCTGACTTTGTCTATGATGGCTATAATAAAGCGAACTTAATGGCTGCTGCTGAAAAAGGTAGTTCAGACAAGAAGCCAGAAACTTGTCAGGAAGCTCTAGGAGATACTCCTAAAAAGGCTAGCCAGACTCAAGATTCAAGTGTAGTCTTCTCAGTACTTCTTGGAATATTGGCCGTTTGTGGATTTAGTTTAGCTGGATTCTTTTATAAGAAATCAAAAAAATAAAGAGGATGAATAGATCCTAACAAGGAGGTTCCGCTAGAAAGCGAGGCCTCTTTTTCCAACTTGTAAAAAAGGTCTTTTTTCTGTATGATAAGGGTACTGAAAGAAAAAGGAGAAGCAGCATGACACAAAAATTGATCGCTTACAAACGCATGCCTATCTGGACCAAGGATACCATGCCAGAAGCTCTTCAAAGAAAGCACAATACCAAGGTAGGAACCTGGGGGAAGATTACGGTTCTAAAAGGTCAGTTAAGATTTATTGAATTGACCGAAGAGGGGGAAGAAATCGCGAGCCACCTTTTTGAAGCAGGAGCAGAGAACCCCATGGCCGAGCCCCAGGCCTGGCACCGTGTCGAAGCAGCGACTGATGATGTGGAGTGGTACTTGGAATTTTACTGTGAGCCAAAAGACTATTTTCCTAAAAAGTACAATACCAACCCTGTCCATTCAGAGGTGCTAGAAGCAGTGGATATTGTCCCAGCTGGAAAGGCGCTGGATCTAGGATGTGGGCAAGGACGCAATGCTCTCTTTTTGGCCCAACATGGCTTTGATGTGACAGCAGTAGATCAAAATGAATTGGCTCTTGAGATCTTACAAAGTATTGTCGCTGAGGAAGATATGGACATGCCAGTAGGACTTTATGATATCAATGCTGCTGCACTCACCCAAAACTATGATTTCATCGTGTCAACTGTGGTCCTTATGTTTTTAGAGGCAGAGCGGATCCCAGCGATCATTCGCAATATGCAAGAGCATACCAACCCAGGTGGCTACAATCTCATTGTCTGTGCCATGGATACAGAAGATTATCCTTGTCAGATGCCCTTCTCGTTTACCTTTAAAGAAGGAGAATTGGCGGAGTATTACAAGGATTGGGAATTGGTCAAATACAATGAAAATCCAGGCCACCTCCATCGGCGAGATGAGAATGGAAATCGAATTCAACTTCGATTTGCAACCATGTTGGCAAAGAAAAAATAAGAAATTAGGAGCTGGATAAAGAGTTTGAAAGAAAAATTATCCAGTTTTTTTCTGTAAACGAAAAACCTTCCCGCCATTATGAACTGTGACTCAAAAGTTAGATACAATAACTCTAACTTTTGGGGTCAGTACATGATGGGGAAGGTTCAGGAGACTTAGTTCCAGCTCGTGAAATCAGAAATGCTGAGAATAATAGTTGCGATTTCAATTGGATCTTCTTTTGCACCCGATTCTAGCCAGGTCACAATAACAGATTCAATCGTAGCTATGAAAATTTCTAGACCATACTTGTAAGGAACCTGGAAATCTGCAATGATGTGCTCCTTAGCATTAGGGGTATCATCTAATGCATGAAGTGTAAAGCCTCTAACAAATTTACGGAAGTCTAAGTAACTAGATTGTGAAAGAGCATAGATAAAATCGTAATTTTCTTTAATCCTTGTCAAAACGTTGAGAAAATTAACTTTTACTGGGCTTCCTTCAACAAAAAGACTATCCAATTCTTGCACTAATTCTGTTTTCATTTGTTCAAACATATCGTATTTGTCGACATAGTGCAAGTAGAAGGTACCTCGATTAATCCCAGCTTTTTCTGTCAATTCACGAATAGTGATGCTTTCAAAATTTTGCTGTAATAGTAGCTGTGAAAGTGCATTTCTTAAGTCAATCTTTGTTGTTGTTTGTCTTTGTCTTGCCATAAGATTCCTTCTATTTCAATTTGCATATATTAACATTAATTTGTTGAGTAAAATATTTTACTGTTTAAATAACTTTACCTAACCAACAATAAGCATTATACTCTAAAAAAAAAAAATGGACAACTCAATCGATTTTTCTAAAAAAAAAAAATGGCTTCAATTTTCACAAAGTTAAGAAAGACGGGCGATGAGAGCAATAGCAGTTTTTTTCATAAAAAATGGATATTTAAAAATATTCCCTCTTTAAAATTTAATCAGGAAATTTTGGGGAAAATAGTGGGTTGATGGAAATCATAAGCAAGATTTTAAAAGAAAACCAGCACGAAAAAAGTGCTGGTTTCTTTATTTGATAAAAGTTGTCACAATCAAATTGAAATTTAAGATAGTTAAGATTATGGCAACGAGGTAGCCTAAGAAAGTATTCCACTTCGCATTGACATGCTCTCCCATGATTTCTTTGTTGGAAGTAAAATAAACCAAAGGGAAGATAGAAAAAGGAAGAGCCGCTGATAGGAAGACTTGAGAATAAACCAGAAGGTCATCGAGGACATGTTCTTGGTCACCGAATAAAATTGCAACGACGATGACAGGAAGAAGGGCAATGATCCGAGTCATGAGACGAACGACCCATTGTGGTAAGCGGAATCGTAAGAAACCTTCCATAACGATTTGACCGGTTAAGGTCCCAGTAATGGTTGAATTTTGACCACTGGCTAACAATGCGATGGCAAAGAGGGTGGATAAGAAGGGACTAGCGATAGCACCGGCAATATGGTTGTCCTTGAGGGCATTGTACATGCTAGAGAAAGCACCGATTTTATCTCCATGACCAAAGAAGAGGGCCGCTCCAAGAATCAAGAGGAGGGAGTTGACGACGAAAGCCAAACTCAATTCAATATTTGAATCCCAGGTCATAAAGCGCACTGCCCGTTTGATATCTGCTGGATCCTTGTAATCAACTTTTCGCGTTTGCGAAATGGAAGAGTGGAGATAGAGATTGTGGGGCATTACGGTTGCCCCGATGATTCCAAGTGCCAAGGTCAAGGCTTCATTTCCTTTTGGAAGACCAATTCCCAGTACTTCTTTTTGAGGCAGGAATCCAGCAAAGATTCCCCCGATATCTGGTTTCGATAGGAAAACCAGATAGCCGAAAATTGCAAGGATCGTGAGGATCAAGGTTGAAACGATGGCCTCGATCTTTCGAAATCCTAGATGCATGAGCCCCAATAAGAGGAAGACATCAAAGATGGTGATCAGAATGGAAAAAAGCAAGGGCCAGCCAAAAAGAAGGTGGAGGGCAATCCCTGATCCGATGACTTCTGCTAAATCTGTCGCCATCAGGGCAAGCTCGATCACAATCCAAAGGGTATAGCGAAGCCATTTTGGCAAGTGATGGGCGGTTGTTTGGGCCAGGTCCTTACGATGGACAATTCCTAGTTTACCAGCCATTTGTTGCAACTGCATGGCGATTAAAGAGGAGAGAAGAACCACTGATAAGAGTAGGTAACGGTATTGGGCCCCTCCGACGACACTAGTAATCCAGTTTCCCGGATCCATATAGCCGACAGCTACTAGACTTCCTGGTCCTGAAAAGAGCAGGAGGGTCTTCCAAAAAGGGATGCCTTTTGGTACGTCAATAGATTGGTTGATTTCTTGAAGTGATTTCCTTTCAAACTGTTGTAAACTCACGATGAGCCTTCTTTCTAAGAATAAATCAAATTTGTCTCTAATTATAGCATAAAATTTATAATAGTTCATGATTTGGGATTACCTTGTTTTCTACTACCTCGATTCCATTGTAATCTATCGAAAAAGGATTATAATATAGTTAGGAAGTAGAGGGAGGAAAGAGAAAATGCCCTACATCGAAATGCAGCATTGTTACAAGCGCTATACGAGTGGAGAGACAGAAATTTTCGCTAACCGGGATGTTTCCTTTGAGATTGAAAAAGGCGAGTTGGTCATTATTTTAGGGGCTTCAGGAGCTGGAAAATCAACGGTTCTCAATATCTTAGGAGGGATGGACACCAATGACGAGGGTCAGGTTCTGATTGATGGGGTGGATATTGCAAAGCTAAATTCTCATCAACGAACCAATTATCGACGAGATGACGTTGGCTTTGTCTTTCAATTTTATAATTTAGTAGCCAATCTGACAGCCAAGGAAAATGTCGAATTGGCTTCAGAAATCGTCTCTGATGCCTTGGATCCGGAAGCCGTTTTAAGAGAAGTAGGACTTGGCAATCGTCTTGATAATTTTCCTGCCCAATTGTCAGGCGGAGAACAACAACGGGTGGCGATCGCTCGGGCAGTGGCGAAAAACCCTAAAATTCTCCTTTGCGATGAGCCTACGGGAGCCTTGGATTACCAGACGGGTAAGCAAGTATTGGGGATTTTACAGGATATGTCTCGAAAAAAAGGAGCGACGGTCATCATCGTAACCCATAATGCTGCTCTAGCTCCGATTGCAGACCGTGTGATTCGCATGCATGATGCCAAGGTCAAGTCGGTAGAAATCAATGAGCTTCCTCAAGATATTGCTACACTAGAGTATTAGAAGAGGTGGTAGCATGAAACGAAAAGTCTATTGGAAGGATCTATTTGGTTCTTTTACACATTCAAAAGGACGCTTTCTCTCCATCTTAACCTTGATGTTGTTGGGAAGCTTGGCCTTGGTAGGCTTAAAGGTGACTACTCCAAATATGCACCGAACGGCTAACCAGTTTATTCAGCAACAAAAGATGCTAGATCTTGCTGTCATGGGGGACTTGGGATTAGACCAGGTAGACCAAGAGGAGCTTTTAGGAGTCAAAGGGGCGCGTATCGAATTTGGTTCACTGCTAGATCTGACAGTGAAAGGAACAGGAGAGGCAATTCGACTTTTTTCTGCCCCAAAGAGCCTTTCTTCTTTTCGTGTGACCAAGGGTCGCCTACCAAAGAAAGAAGAGGAACTCGCTCTAGCTAGTTTTTTGGAGGATCGCTATCAGATAGGGGATACCCTCACACTTGAAGAAAAGGCTGGAACTCGCTCTAGTTTAAAGCGAAAGCAATTCACCATTGTTGGTTTTGTTCAATCTTCTGAGATGTGGTCTCAAAAGAATTTAGGCACTGCCATGAGTGGCAGTGGGAATCTGGATGCCTATGCTCTGGTTTCAAAAGAGGTCTTTACGACTAAACTTCCTGTGATAGCGCGGATCCAGTTTGATGATCTGCGATCTTTGGATTCTTTTTCGCAAGTCTACCAAAAACGGCTCAAAGCTCATCAAGAAGAGTTAGAAATACTTTTGAAAGACAATGGAAGGGCTCGCTATCAAAGACTCAAACAGGAGGCTGATGGACAGATTCAAAAAGGCCAGAAAGAACTCAATCGTGCCAAGGAAACACTCCAGTTAGCCAAGAGTCAGATTGATCAGGCTCAAAAGCAATTAGATTTGCAGGAGGCCCAGTTCAAGAAACTAGCCCCATTCCTGCCAGCTAAAGAGCACCTAGCCAGTCAAGAAAAGGTCCATCAAGCCAAAGAACAACTGGATCAGAAAAAGAAGGACTGGACTGCAGGTGAAACGGAGCTTGCAAAAAAAGAGGAGGAGCTAAAAAAAGCCCAAACCGAGCGAGATCAGCTGGAAATTCCAACTTATCATGTTTATAATCGCAAGACCATGCCAGGCGGACAAGGTTACCTGATGTATAGCAATGCTAGTAGCAGTATCTCTGCTGTCGGAAATATTTTTCCAGTCGTTCTTTATCTGGTAGCAGCCATGGTGACCTTTACCACGATGACCCGTTTTGTCGATGAAGAGCGGACTAATGCAGGTATTTTTAAGGCGCTGGGCTATCGTACCAAGGACATCATTCTCAAATTTGTTCTCTATGGATTCTTTGCAGGGACGATTGGTACTCTTCTAGGAAGCTTGCTGGGTCATTATTTCCTATCGGGGATCATTTCCAATATTATTACGCAAGGGATGGTTATTGGAGAGAGCAGAGAGTATTTTTATGGGGATATGACTCTGATTGCTCTCGGACTGTCTTTCGTCGCGAGTGTGCTTCCGGCTTACTGGGTTTCTCGCAAGGAATTAAAAGAAGAAGCCAATCTTTTATTACTGCCCAAACCACCGGTATCCGGTTCGAAAATTTTTCTGGAGCGTCTCCATTTTGTTTGGAAGCGTCTGAGTTTCACCCACAAGGTCACTGCTCGTAATCTCTTTCGTTACAAACAACGGATGCTGATGACCATTTTTGGAGTGGCAGGTTCTGTTGCTCTCCTCTTTGCAGGGCTAGGAATTCAATCTTCTGTAGGAGGTGTTCCCAAACGCCAATTTCAAGAGATCCTATCTTATGACGTGGTTGTGGCCACAAAAACGAATGCATCAAGCCAAGAAAGCAAAGAACTAACCAATCGTCTGGCAAAATCAGACATCAAGGATTATCGAGCCATCTATAGTAAGGTTATTGAAGCTTCTTTAAAAAATGGACACGACAAGCAGACCATTACGATGATGGTAACGGACCGTACAGATTTTTCTCCCTTTGTAAGCTTACGGTCTCTTAAGCAGGAAGAGTCTTTGTCTCTAAAGAAAGGGGTCATCATCAGTAGTAAGCTAGCGCAACTAGCAGGGGTTACAGTCGGTGATCGACTGACCTTAGATGGCCACTCTTTTAAGGTAGCAAGGATCACTGAAAATTATGTCGGCCATTTTGTCTATATGGATCAGGCAAGTTACCAAAAAATCTACGGAAAGCGGACTTCAGCAAATAGCTATTTGGTGCAGTTGAGAAATCCTTCTACACGAAAAGTGCAGACTGTCAGTCGGGACATGATGGCACTTGCAGCTGTGAAGGCGGTTAGTCAGAACGCTTCGATGATTTCCCTCTTTAATTCAGTTGCCAAATCTTTGGACACCACTATGATGATTCTAGTAGTTGTATCGATCTTACTAGCCATCGTGATCTTGTATAATTTAACCAATATCAATGTGGCAGAGCGAATCCGGGAATTATCGACTATTAAGGTCTTGGGATTCCATAATAAGGAAGTAACGCTCTATATTTACCGCGAAACCATATTATTGTCTATCATAGGGATCCTCATGGGGTTAGTGGGTGGCTATTATCTTCATCAATTTCTTATTGCCATGATTGCACCAGATGCCATTCTCTTTTACCCTAAAGTGGGACTTGGTGTTTTCCTCTTTCCTGTTGGAGGACTGATCCTTCTTTTGGTCCTGTTAGGAATTTATGTTAACCATTATCTCCGAAAAGTAGATATGCTCGAAGCCCTCAAATCAGTAGACTAAGATACAAAGCCCGTAAAATGCAAGGTGAAAATAGGGAGCGGGACAGAAGCACTGTTGTATAGAATACTTCGTTGTTTTGCCCCCACAAGGCTGATTAGGATTTTTCCGAGCTCTTAAAGCGAGAGAAAAATCCAATCAGCTACTGTGCTTTTGAAGTTAGTACTATTACAGTTTGCGTTTTTCACACAGCATTTAGGGCGTGTTCAATTTGTGTAACCGCAAGCACTATGGTGGCTTGCCTACATGAATTACTAACTCTTCGGGAGGATAGTATCGATCCTCCCTCATCCTGTCGCAATTCACTAAGATACAAAGTCCGTAGCTGATAGCAACAAAATGAGTCCTCTAGCCTTATTTTTCATTTCGAGCAGATAGAGTTCTCATAAAATTTTCACCTCAGGGTGGAAGTTTTTCTTCTCTTTGTTATAATGGAGAGTAGGAGAAGATCATGACTAAAATTGCTTTACTTTCAGATATTCATGGAAATACGACAGCTTTGGAAGCTGTCCTAGAGGATAGTCGAAAAGCCAAGGTGGATGAATATTGGCTCTTGGGAGATAGTTTGATGCCTGGAACAGGCAGACGCGCTCTTTTGGAGCTGTTAGAGGAGCTTCCTATTACGGTGAAAGTCCTTGGAAACTGGGAAGATAGTCTTTGGCGGGCTATGAGGGGGATGTTGGATGAGACCAGACCCAGCCATCGCTACCTCATGCGCCAGTGTCAATATATTCTGGAAGAAATCACACCCCAGGAAATTGAAGTCATGCAGGAAATGCCCATGCAGGTCCATAGAGAAATCGCAGGTTTAAAGATCGGTATTACCCACCACTTACCCGATAAGAATTGGGGTCGCGAATTGATTCACATTGGTGACCAGAAGGATTTTGACCGCTTGGTGACAAACCCGTCTTGTGATATTGCAGTCTACGGACACATTCACCAACAGTTTTTCCGTTACGGGACAGGCGGAGAACTGATCATCAATCCTGGCTCGATCGGTCAGCCTTTCTTTCTGGAAAAGAATCTTCGCAAGGACCTTCGGGCCATGTATGCTATTCTTGAATTTGATCAAATGGGGCTAAAAGATGTAGATTTTAGACGGGTGGATTATGATGTCCAAAAAGAACTGCAACTCGCAAAAGACCTCCATCTTCCTTATTACCAAGTGTATTATGAAAGTTTGGTCAATGGCATTCATCATACCCACAATCATGAGCTTCTTCATGAGATTGAGCAGAGAGAAGGTCATGATCGAGAAATCGATGCTTGGTTAGAGGACTTCTTTCAATAGTGTAACTGTTGACATTACAACTAAAAAGAGTATAATAGGAATAACGGAAGTCGTTCCTTGACGGTTGTTCAATAGACTCTACCTTCAAAAACGGGTAGAAAGGAGTGAAGTTATGCAAATTTCGAGTCGCTTTACCATTGGGACTCATGTCTTGATCATGATTGCTCTACAAGGAGAAAAAACAAAAGTAACCAGTGATTTTTTGGCAGGAAGTGTCGGCGTGAACCCTGTTATTATTCGAAAGACCTTGTCTCAGTTGAAGAAAGCAGGATTGATCCATGTAGCGCGTGGGACAGGCGGAGCTGAGCTCGCACAAGCAGCCGATGAGATCAGCCTGCTGGATATCTATCAAGCGGTAGAATGCTTAGGTTCGACAGGTCAATTATTTGGTTTTCATGACAATCCGAATCCTGCCTGCCCGATTGGCCACAATATCCACAATGTTTTAGATGGGAAGCTTGAGGACATTCAGACTGCTATGGAAAAAGAAATGGCCCAAATCACTTTAAAAGACGTCGTGGAAGATACGCAGAAAAGAATGAATCTCGAATCCGTTTCATAAGAAAAAGATCGAAGAAGTGTAACCTTCTTCGATCTTTTTTGCTGAGATCGGAACTTGAACCTCTATTAGTCTATAGCTTTTGCCCACTTTTTGGATAAGTGGTGAGAAAAACTAGAGAGAGCAAAGTTAAAGAGAAAATAGACTGCTACGATCAATAAGTAGAGAGTAAAGATTTGCGAGGGTTCAAAATAACCTCTTATTAGAATTTGCCAGCTTCCAGACAGGTGAACGGCTTAGAATTTTCTATTATCTTTCACTATTTCTTTTTTTGATGAGGGAGAATCCAAGGAAACCTGTTAAGGCACCCAAGAAGCTAAAGAATACATTGCTACTAGAATCTCCGGTTTTTGGCAATCCTACTTGCTCTAAATCCATTACTGATTTAGTAACAGAATTCTGAGATGGTTGAGGCTCTACAGTTCCTTCGTGAGAGAGCGGATTTTCTTTTTTAATTTCTTTTTTAACTTCTTTTTGGCTTGGTTGAACTGGTTCAGGGACTATTGGTGAAACGGGTGTTGGAGTTGGTGTTACGGGAGTAACAGGATTAGAAGCTTCCTTCACATATTCGTATACTACATGGAGCGTCCCCTCTTTCATAGGACCAATCTCTGGTGCAGATGAGGATGAAATCCCTACTAGAAGATATTTTTGTCCATTAAAAATAATATAGTCTGGGCGTTCGAGATTATTTTCTGTTGTGTTGTAGTTTTTAAGTCTACCATCCAATCCATAGATAGAAGTCATGGCAGTATCAGTATATGTAGGTTTGATGGATTGGTTAGATCCTTTGATCACATAGTCGATCAGAACGTTTCCTTGGTAAAAAGCAGATACGTCTTGATCAGCCATATCTTCTGTTTCAGATGCATAATACGTAACCGATGGATTATTCTTTAATGTAAATATTTCCACATAGTTAAAGAAAGTATTGGGATCAATATTGGTGTCATTTGGAATTTTGGTCCAGTCCCCATTATTAGGTGTAATGTAGGTATTTGGACTTGCAACGGACTTGATGAGATGACCATCCTGTACGTAACTTTCATCCACTAGGGTAGGATTGCCCAACCCACCATAACTTAGATTACCATCCTCATCAGCAAAATAAACCTGATTAGATTTATATTCTTCTAAACTCTGACAGCCTTCTTCATAACTGGCTATCCCACCTTCTTGGCTACATTTCCATGCAAAACGGGCATCAATCGGTAAGTATTTGATTTTCTTTGCCTCTTTTAATGGAAGTGTGATAGCTACACGAAAAGCAGTACTTTTAAGGGTTTTAGAGCTAATTCCATATAAATGAACGATTCCGTCTCCTGGATAAAGGTGTTCTCCAGGATAACCATTTTCATTTGCATCCATATTGACAATTGCCGGTTTTTTACCTGCTCTTAATTCTTCTGCAGTTGGAACAACTGAGGAATCTGAATTAAGGGTAGTAGTAGGATCAGTGTCAGAATCCGAAACAATTTCATCAGGAAGAATGACTTTCATTGGTACATTGACGGGAACAGGATTTTCATTGGCATCTCGTGTTCCAATCAGTGTGAAATCAACTTTAGCGCCTGGAATGTCTGGAATGCGGAGTCTGATATCGCGAACTGTTTGCCCACGATCACTAGAATGCATCCCTTTAAACGCAACTGTATAAGAATAGACAACACTTTCACCATCATCTGTTAAAGCTGCGGGATGTCCCTCAATATTGACATATCCATCTTCGTTTACGATATTACTTTTTGGAGGAGTCGCTGTACTCCTAGTAGTTTCCGAAGTGGTTGTAGCTAGAGTATAGTCTTCATCACTAGAGGGAACATTGTCCTCAGCGCTTGAAGAACCATTGTTCGTTACGATAGAATGTTCTCCCTGTGGTGCATTTGCTTGAGTTGTTGATAACTCTACTGTTACAGAAGTATCTGAACTCCTATTCTCATCAGCTTTCACAATCGTATGAGTATAAGTATTTAATACAAATACGGAAATCGATGCGATACCTAATTTCGTTAATTTTTTCATATGATGAGGTCTCCTAAATGTAATCAAAATTTCCATTATAAAAATAGAAATTTGTTAAACTTTTCATCTGCATTATAAACTAAAATCGGTTGATTTACAATCAATTATTTATAGTATAATAGCTGTTTTTCCTGTACAAAAAGAAAAAAATTAGAAAGTGACTGAGCTATTCAATAAAAAAATTAAGTTGTGAATTCCGAAGCATCTTGTTAAAGAAGAAGTAAGGAGGATATGGATGGATTTCTATGCAAGAAAAACTGACTAAGGCATCATTCATAAAGAAGGACCTAAAGATGTTCTATGGATGATTCATCGATTTTTCAGGAAATAGGAAGAACATATGATGGCAATGGAAGATTCTAGGGACGAGGTTCAAATAGGGTGTGCTTTTTTGCAGTTCATAGAGGTTATCTTATTTAAATAAGATAATTTTTTATTTCTAAGTTCTTTCAAAGAGGTTATATGACCTCTTTTGAAAGAAGGCTATAAGATTCACGTTTCAATAAAGTCTTATACTATCTTTTTTGATTATATTGAAAAGAGGCTAGGACTTTTGTCCCAGCCTCTTTTCTTAAATGATTTGTCTAATTTTTTGGGTCAGTACACTTTAGTGACCTGATTTTTTTCTAGTTGATTGCAAAAGGATTAGTCGAAGTAAAGTAAGTCTTTGCTGGTTTCTGTGAAGAGTCCAAATCCGTCTTTTGTGACATACCCACAATCTTCGATACGGACACCGACTTTACCTGGAATATAGATTCCTGGTTCGACTGAGAAGCACATTCCTTCTTCAAGCACCATATCATTTCCTTCCATAATAGAAGGGAATTCATGCACGTCCATTCCGATACCGTGTCCGAGGCGGTGGTTGAAGTATTCACCATAACCAGCTTTTTCGATGACACTCCGAGCAGCACGGTCTACGTCATGTGCTGTTACACCTGGTTTGATCATGTCAATGGCTGCTTGTTGAGCTTCTAACGTCAAGTGGTAGATTTCTTTTTTGAAATCATCAGGTTTTCCAACAGCAACGGTACGAGTCATATCTGACGCATAACCATTCACCATACAGCCAAGGTCAAAGAGCAAGAGAGCATCGTTTTCGACTTTGTTGCTTCCAGGAATTCCGTGTGGGTTAGCTGCATTATTTCCAGTCAAGACCATGGTTTCAAAGCTCATTTCATAACCCAAGCGTTTGATACCAAAGTCGATTTCTGCTACGATATCAGTTTCTGTTTTATCCAGTGAGATGGCGTCGAATCCCATATTGACAGCTTTATCTGCATATTGACCAGCCACTAACATTTTTTGGATCTCATCAGCTGATTTGATCAAGCGCATCCGATTAATCCGTGGCGTCAAGTTGGTAAATGTTGCTTTTTCAAAGACAGTGCGCAAGCCATTGTATTTTGTAAGGATCAAGTTATCATATTCAAGTGCAACGGTTTTGGCATCTGGTTTTGCGATAGCTCCTTTAATCTTTTCCCAAGGGTTTTCAGAATCTACATAGCCAACCACTTGGAAATCGACAACTGCAGTCGCCCGTTCCACTTCAAGGGCAGGAACGAAAAGAAGTGGTTCGTGGTCTGTGTAAACGAACAAAAAGAGTTGACGTTCGTGGGGATCACTGTAAAATCCAGTCAAGTAATTGATCGTGACAGGATCGGACACAACAGCGACATCTGTTTTTTCAGTTTCAAGAAAATCGACGATTTGATCTAATTTAGACATAATGCTACCTTCTTTCTATGGATCTATTTTGTCAAATTTTCCATAAAAAAGCAAGAGTTTACAAAATTTTGCCAAAATGCTTGAAAGTGTTTACAATAAGTGATAAAATAAGATTAATTAGAGAGTGAAAACGAAATTTTCAACAATGAAAGGAAATCTTATGAATACAGACGATACAGTAACGATTTATGATGTCGCCCGTGAAGCAGGGGTTTCAATGGCAACCGTTAGTCGTGTAGTAAATGGAAATAAAAATGTTAAAGAAAATACACGAAAAAAAGTTCTGGAAGTGATCGAACGTTTAGATTACCGTCCAAACGCCGTTGCACGTGGTCTTGCCAGCAAGAAAACAACAACAGTAGGTGTTGTTATTCCAAATATTACCAATAGTTATTTCTCTACATTGGCTAAAGGGATTGATGATATTGCAGAAATGTACAAGTACAACATTGTTCTTGCAAATAGCGATGAAGACGATGACAAAGAAGTTTCAGTGGTAAACAACCTTTTTTCAAAACAAGTGGATGGGATCATTTTCATGGGTTATCACTTGACTGAAAAAATTCGCTCAGAATTTTCACGCTCTCGGACGCCAGTTGTCCTTGCTGGGACCGTGGATGTTGAACACCAATTACCAAGTGTCAATATCGACTACAAGCAAGCGACCGTTGATGCTGTTACACAGTTGGCAAAACACAACAAGAAAATTGCTTTTGTAAGTGGCCCATTGGTGGATGATATCAATGGAAAAATTCGTTTGTCAGGCTATAAGGAAGCTTTGAAAGCAAAAAAATTGAGCTATAGCGAAGGGCTTGTGTTTGAATCCAAGTACCGTTACGATGAAGGTTACAACTTGGCAGAACGAATCATTGCGTCAAAAGCAACAGCTGCTTTTGTGACAGGTGATGAATTGGCTGCAGGTCTCTTGAACGGCTTGTCTGATCACGGTATCAGAGTACCAGAAGATTTCGAAATTATTACTAGTGATGATTCACAAGTAACCCGATATACGCGTCCAAATCTATCAACAATTGGACAACCTTTGTATGACCTTGGTGCGATCAGTATGCGCATGTTGACCAAGATCATGCACAAAGAAGAGTTGGAAGAACGCGAAGTACTGTTGTCTCATACGATCAACCAACGTGGAACGACCAAAAAATAAGGATTAGTAGACTAGAGTCTCGACTTGGGAAGACGTGTCTACTAGTCTGGGAAGCCAGAACAGATAGGTTCTGGCTTCTTTTTTATACTACAAACAGGTAGAAACTTGCTGGGCACTCTTTATTTCGGTATAATAGGAGGTATGAAAGTTTTACTGTATTTAGAAGGAAAATCCGTATTACAAAAATCAGGAATTGGTCGAGCCTTGCAGCATCAAATGCATGCGCTTGATTTGGCTGGGATTCCGTATACGACAGATATTTTAGGGGACTATGATGTGGTGCATATCAATACCTATGGCCCACGGAGTTTTCTTTTGCTCCATGCAGCAAAGCGTCGTGGAAAGAAAGTCATTATGCATGGCCATTCAACCCGTGAGGATTTTGAAAATTCCTTTATCGGGTCTAACTTTTTTGCACCCTTGTTTGGAAAGTATTTGGCTCACATGTATCAAAAGGCAGACTATGTGATCACGCCATCTGAGTATTCCAAACACCTGATTCAGTCTTATGGGGTGACTACACCGATTATTGCGGTCTCCAATGGGATTGATTTGGAAAAATACAAGAAGGATCCGAAAAAAGAAGAAGTCTTTCGCAAGCATTTTAAAATCCAAGAAGGTCAAAAGGTTGTCATCTGTGCAGGGCTTTATTTTAGACGTAAAGGAATTGAAGATTTCGTAGAAGTGGCTCGTCGCATGCCGGATGTGCGCTTTATTTGGCTAGGTTCGATCAACAAATGGATCATTCCGCGTAAGATTCGTCGTATCGTGGAAAAGGATCATCCTAGTAATGTGGAATTCCCTGGCTACTTCAAGGGAGCGGTCTTCCAAGGGGCTATGACGGGTTCAGATGCTTTCTTCTTCCCATCTTATGAAGAAACAGAAGGAATCGTTGTTTTGGAAGCCTTGGCCAGTCATCAGCACACGGTCTTGCGGGATATTCCAGTATACAATGGCTGGATTGACGAGACGTCATCTGAATTGTGCCACAATGTAGACGAATTTGTGGATTCCTTGAACAAGGTCTTGAACGGACAAGTAGACAAGCGGGAGGCGGGCTACAAGGTCGCTGAAAGTCGTTCGATCGACTTAGTGGCTCATCAACTGGTCGAAGCCTATCAAACAGTTTTGGAGATGTAAGATGCGTGTAGGATTATTTACAGATACCTATTTCCCGCAAGTTTCGGGAGTGGCGACCAGCATTCGGACGCTCAAAACAGAATTGGAAAAATTGGGTCACACGGTCTTTATCTTTACGACAACGGATAAAGATGTCAACCGCTATGAAGATTGGCAGATCATTCGGATTCCAAGTGTGCCTTTCTTCGCCTTTAAGGACCGCCGCGTTGCTTATCGTGGATTCTCAAAGGCGCTTGCTATTGCCAAGCAATACCAGCTGGATATTATCCATACCCAGACTGAGTTTTCACTGGGCCTTTTGGGAGTGTGGATTGGACGTGAGTTGCGGATTCCAGTCATTCATACCTATCATACCCAGTATGAGGACTATGTCCGCTATATTGCAAGAGGTATGGTCATTCGCCCAAGTATGGTCAAATACATTGTGAGAAGTTATATGAATGATCTGGATGGAGTGATCTGTCCTAGTGAGATCGTTTATGACTTGCTCCAAAAATACAAGGTCAAGGCAGAAAAACGCATTATTCCGACAGGGATTGATTTGGCTAAGTTTGACCGACCAGAAATCACTCCGATAGAGACAGCTGCTCTTCGTGAAAAATATGAAGTCGCAGAAGATGAAACGCTCTTATTGAGCCTTTCGCGGGTTTCTTATGAAAAGAATATTCAGGCTGTTATTGCGGCCCTTCCTGATGTCCTCAAGGTCAATCAAAAAGTTAAGTTGATCGTTGCTGGAGATGGTCCTTATTTGGATGATTTGAAAAAACAGGCGACGAAACTGGGAATTTCAGATGCGGTTGTCTTTACGGGGATGATCCAGCCAAATGAGACAGCTCTCTACTATAAAGTGGCTGACTTCTTTATTTCAGCTTCAACGAGTGAGACGCAAGGGTTGACTTATTTAGAGAGTATTGCGAGTGGTACCCCGATCATCGCTCATGGCAATCCTTATCTCGATCATGTGATTGATGATCCTATGTTTGGAAAGCTCTTTTATGAGGAAAGCGATCTGGCACAAGCGATTCTTGAAGCGATTGATGAGATGCCTGCAATCGATGAGACCAAGTGGGCAGAAAAGATTGATGATATTTCTGCAGCAACTTTTGGCCGTCGGGTCTACGAATTTTACCTGGATAAAATCATCTCGAAAGACTTTTCAAATGATTTGAATCCTGAGCAAAGTCGGGTTAAGCGGATGTCTAAGACCATTGTGAAAATCCCGACCAAGGTGATTGCTCTTCCGGTCAATGGATCTGTGAAGATGATGAAGGCTTCGGTCAAACAAGTGAAGAAAATCCGTAAAATCACGCATTTCTTTGATTGAAAACGAAACTTTTTCTTGCAAAATTTTTCAATCGTGCTATAATAACTGACAGAGACATATCAAATCTAGGAAATCTGATAGAGAGCGCGTGGGGCTGGAAATCGCGTAGAGGATAGGTTTGGGACTACTCGTGATTCTTTTATGCAAACATAAAACGGTGGCTACGTTAGAGCCAATCAGAGGTGTCCCTCTTTTTTGAGGAACATAAATGAAGGTGGAACCACGTTGCGACGTCCTTTCGAGGAGGTCGCTTTTTTGATTTCTTAATGAAGAAATCTAAAGAAGAGACGAAAGATACCTCCCACCCATTTAGCTACTAAAAACTTTATAAGGAGAAAATCATGATTAAGATTACTTTCCCAGATGGCGCTGTTCGTGAATTCGATTCTGGCGTTACTACTTTTGAAATTGCCCAATCTATCAGCAATTCTTTGGCTAAAAAAGCTCTTGCTGGTAAATTCAACGGCAAATTGATTGACACAACTCGTGCCATCACCGAAGATGGAAGCATTGAAATCGTGACACCTGATCACGAAGATGCTCTTCCAATCTTGCGTCACTCAGCGGCTCACTTGTTTGCTCAAGCAGCTCGTCGCCTCTTCCCAGATATCCACTTGGGTGTCGGTCCAGCGATCGAAGATGGTTTCTACTACGATACAGACAACCAAGCGGGTCAAATCTCTAACGAAGACCTTCCTCGTATCGAAGAAGAAATGAAGAAAATCGTCAAAGAAAACTTCCCATCTATTCGTGAAGAAGTGACCAAAGATGAAGCGCGTGAAATCTTCAAAAATGATCCATACAAATTGGAATTGATCGAAGAACACTCTGAAGACGAAGGTGGGTTGACTATCTACCGTCAAGGTGAATACGTTGACCTTTGCCGTGGCCCACACGTTCCATCAACTGGTCGCATCCAAATCTTCCACCTTCTTAACGTTGCTGGTGCTTACTGGCGTGGTAATAGCGACAATGCGATGATGCAACGGATCTATGGTACCGCTTGGTTTGACAAGAAAGACTTGAAGAACTACCTTCAAATGCGTGAAGAAGCTAAGGAACGTGACCACCGTAAACTTGGGAAAGAGCTTGATTTGTTCATGATTTCTCAAGAAGTTGGTCAAGGTCTTCCATTCTGGTTGCCAAATGGTGCGACCATCCGTCGTGAGTTGGAACGCTATATCGTTGATAAAGAAGTAGCAGCAGGCTACCAACACGTCTACACTCCACCAATTGCTTCTGTAGAACTTTATAAAACTTCAGGTCACTGGGATCACTACCGTGAAGACATGTTCCCACCAATGGATATGGGAGATGGAGAAGAGTTTGTTCTTCGTCCAATGAACTGCCCTCACCACATTGAAGTCTACAAACATCATGTGCATTCTTACCGTGAATTGCCAATCCGTATCGCTGAAATCGGGATGATGCACCGTTATGAAAAATCTGGTGCTCTGACAGGTCTTCAACGTGTCCGTGAAATGTCTCTGAATGATGGTCATACTTTTGTGGCTCCAGAACAAATCGAGGAAGAATTCAAAAAGATCCTTCAATTGATCATCGATGTGTATGAAGACTTTAACTTGACAGATTACCGTTTCCGCTTGTCTTATCGTGATCCTGAAGACAAACACAAATACTTTGACAACGATGAAATGTGGGAAAATGCTCAACGCATGTTGAAAGCCGCTGTTGATGATATGGGTGTTGAGTACTATGAAGCAGAAGGGGAAGCTGCCTTCTACGGACCAAAATTGGATATCCAAGTGAAAACAGCTCTTGGTAAAGAAGAAACTCTTTCAACTATCCAATTGGACTTCTTGCTTCCAGAACGCTTTGATCTTCATTACATCGGAGCAGACGGGGAAGAACACCGTCCAGTCATGATCCACCGTGGGGTTATCTCAACGATGGAACGCTTTACTGCGATCTTGATTGAAAACTACAAGGGAGCTTTCCCAACCTGGCTTGCTCCTCACCAAGTCACCCTTATTCCAGTATCGAACGAAAAACACGTAGACTATGCTTGGGAAGTAGCTAAGCAACTTCGTGACCGCGGTGTTCGTGCCGATGTGGATGAACGCAATGAAAAAATGCAGTTCAAGATCCGTGCTTCTCAAACACAAAAGATTCCTTACCAATTGATCGTTGGGGACAAGGAAATGGAAGACAAGGCTGTAAACGTGCGTCGTTATGGCCAAAAAGAAACAGAAACCATGTCAGTGGATGCATTTGTAGAATTAATTCTTACAGATATTGCAAATAAATCCCGCGTTTCAAAATAATGCAAAAAGAAAAGATTGAGATGTAATGATCTCAGTCTTTTTGCTTTCTCTTATTGGAAAGGCCAGCAATTGAGACTCCACATTTCTTCATAAGTTTGATATAATAAGAAGATAGAGATTGATAAGGAAAAGTAGCATTAGAAACAGGTATGTAAGATGAAAAAAATATTAGTAGTTGATGATGAAAAACCAATTTCAGACATTATCAAATTTAACATGGCGAAAGAGGGCTATGAGGTATTGACAGCCTTTGATGGTCGGGAAGCATTGGAAGTCTTTGCAGCTGAAAATCCAGATGTTATTATTCTAGATTTGATGTTACCAGAGATTGATGGTTTGGAAGTGGCGCGGACGATTCGTAAGACCAGTAATGTGCCGATCATTGTCCTATCTGCCAAAGATACGGAATTTGATAAGGTCATTGGGCTTGAAATTGGGGCAGATGACTATGTGACCAAACCCTTCTCGAATCGGGAATTGCAAGCGCGTGTGAAAGCCTTGTTGCGTCGTTCTGAGTTTGCGGCTGATCCTCAGCTTGAAAATGATGCCGATACGGAAATTGTCATTGGTGATCTTCACATTCTTCCAGATGCTTTTTTGGTTCAAAAAGGCAACAAAGAATTGGACTTGACCCATCGCGAATTTGAATTGCTCTATCACCTTGCGACCCATGTTGGTCAAGTGATGACCCGTGAGCACCTTCTTGAGACGGTGTGGGGCTATGATTACTTTGGTGATGTTCGGACAGTGGACGTGACGGTTCGTCGTTTGCGTGAAAAAATCGAGGACACACCGGGACGTCCAGAATATATCTTGACTCGCCGTGGTGTTGGATATTATATGAGAAACAATGATTGATCAACTAAAACAATTTGTAATGTCATCGAACTTTGTCTTTGTTCTGATTACGGTTGGGTTTATCATTGTGGTAGCCTTGCTTTTGCTAGAAAACCGTAGGGACAATATCAAGCTCAGACAATTAAACTCCAAAATTAAAGATCTGATTGCAGGGGACTATTCAGAAGTGGTCGACATGCAAGGAAGTCCAGAACTGACGGATATGACCAATAGTATCAATGATCTGTCTGAGGTTATTCGCCTGACGCATGAAAACTTGGAACAAGAAACCAAGCGTTTGACCAGTATCCTTTCTTACATGACAGATGGGGTGCTTGCGACCAACAGACGCGGTCAGATCATCATGGTTAATGAAATGGCAGCCAAGCAATTGAATGTTAATCCAGATGAGGTGCTCAATACCAGTATTCTAGATTTGCTTTCGCTTGGAGATGACTATGATCTGCGAAGCTTGATTACAGAAGTACCAGAGTTGACCATCGATTCCCAGGATGAAAATGGGGAATACTTAAGTCTTCGTGTGCGCTTTGCCTTGATTCGTCGCGAGTCAGGTTTTATCTCTGGTCTGGTAGCTGTCTTGCACGATACGACAGAGCAGGACAAGGAAGAGCGGGAACGTCGCCTCTTTGTCTCCAATGTGAGTCATGAATTACGGACACCTTTGACCAGTGTGAAATCCTATCTGGAAGCCCTGGACGATGGCGCTTTGTCAGAGCCGGTAGCACCAGATTTTGTCAAGGTTTCGCTCAATGAAACCAACCGCATGATGCGCATGGTCACAGATCTATTGAGCTTGTCACGAATCGATAATGAAACCAGTCAGTTGGACATCGAGTTGACCAACTTTACGGCCTTTATCACCTTTATTTTGAACCGCTTTGATAAGATCAAGAGTCAATCGCAAGAAGATACCAAGAAGTATGAACTGATCCGGGAATACCCGATCACTCCGATCTGGGTGGAAATTGATACGGATAAAATGACCCAGGTGATCGATAATATCTTGAACAATGCCATCAAGTACTCACCTGATGGTGGAAAAATTAAGGTAGGGATGAAAACGACAGATGCTCAGTTGATTATCTCTATCTCAGATGAGGGCTTGGGGATTCCCAAGAAAGACTTGCCACGTATTTTTGATCGCTTTTACCGAGTGGATAAGGCACGTAGCCGGGCCCAAGGTGGGACTGGTCTAGGCTTAGCCATTGCTAAGGAGATCGTTAAGCAACACAAAGGCTTTATTTGGGCCAAGAGTGAATATGGCAAGGGATCTACTTTTACCATTGTCTTGCCGTACGACAAAGATGCTATTAAAGACGACTGGGATACAGAAGAGGAAGAATAAGGAGTCAATGACAGAAAAGGGATTTAAGTATAGTATTTTAGCTTCAGGTTCTAGTGGGAATTCTTTCTACCTTGAGACACCAAAGAAAAAACTGCTTATTGATGCAGGGCTATCAGGGAAAAAGATTACGGGACTATTGGCTGAAATTGATCGCAAACCAGAAGACTTAGATGCCATTTTGATTACGCACGAACACTCAGATCATATTCATGGTGTGGGTGTTTTAGCGCGGAAATATGGCATGGATCTATATGCTAATGAAGCAACTTGGAAGGCTATGGAAGGTACCAAGTATCTAGGAAAAGTCGATGATGCTCAAAAGCATATCTTTGAAATGGGGAAGACCAAGACATTTGGCGATATCGATATCGAAAGTTTTGGGGTCAGTCACGATGCTGCTGCCCCTCAATTCTATCGCTTTATGAAGGATGGCAAGAGCTTTGTCATGCTGACGGATACGGGCTATGTGAGTGATCGCTTGGCAGGCATCGTCGCGGATGCGGATGGCTATTTGATTGAGTCCAACCATGATGTAGAGATCCTTCGAGCAGGTTCTTATGCTTGGCGCTTGAAGCAGCGGATCTTGTCAGACCTAGGCCACCTTTCTAACGAAGATGGTGCAGATGCCATGATCCGAACCTTGGGAAATCGCACCAAGAAGATTTATCTGGGGCATTTGTCAAAAGAGAACAATATCAAAGAATTGGCCCATATGACCATGGAGAATCAACTGGCTCGAGCAGATCTAGCTGTTGGCCATGATTTTGAGGTGTTAGACACCTCACCAGATACCGCGACTCCATTGACGAAGATATAAGATAAAGAAAGTAACTGTTACCTTGTTAGTTGCTTCCTTTTTTAAATATAGATGTAATTTTTTCTTTTTTTGTTTACTGAAAAGGTTCGAAAATTGTATTGTGTGAAGGAGAAGTAAATGCGCCTTGTTTATCTTACGATTGGTTTTGTGTCTTTGGGATTAGGAATTATTGGGATTCCTTTACCGATTTTACCGACGACTCCCTTTTTATTGCTATCGATGGCCTGCTTTGCTAAAAGTTCCAAACGCTTTGAAACTTGGCTCTACCAAACAAAGCTTTATCAAACCTATGTAGCGGATTACCGAGAGACCAAATCGATTGCCAAAGAACGGAAGAAATGGATTCTTCTTCAGATCTACATTCTGATGGGGATTTCAATCTATCTGGCCCCGATTATTTGGGTGAAGCTTGCTTTAGGGGCTTTGACGATTTTTATCACCTATTATCTCTTGAAAGTGATTCCCAATAAGTCCGAAAATCAAACAGAAGAAAATCCTGATTAAAATTGGAGAATTCAGGCCCTAGAACTAGGAAAAGAGGCTCTATAATATTTGTAGTGGGTAAATCCCCTATAGATATTATGGAGCCTATTTTAGAGTAGAAAAAAAGTCCCATAAGATCTATAATGAAAAGCGACGAAACCATCATTAGAAAGAATCATATGGAACATTTACATTTTATCACAAAACTGCTTGATATCAAAGACCCAAACATCAAGATTGTAGATATCATCAATATGGATACACACAAGGAAATCACTGCTAAACTGGATTATGAGGCTCCATCTTGCCCTGATTGCAGAATGCAAATGAAGAAATATGACTTTCAAAAACCGTCTAAGATTCCTTACCTTGAAACGACTGGTATGCCTACCAGAATTCTTCTTAAAAAGCGCCGTTTCAAGTGCTATCATTGCTCGAAAATGGCAGTCGCTGAGACTTCCTTAGTCGAGAAAAATCATCAAATCCCTCGTATTATCCACCAAAAGATTGCTCAAAAGTTGATTGAAAAGACTTCTATGACTGATATTGCTCATCAGCTTTCCATTTCAACGTCAACTGTCATTCGAAAGCTCGATGACTTACGCTTTAAGCATGACTTTAACCGACTTCCTGAGATTATGTCTTGGGACGAGTATGCCTTTACCAAGGGACAGATGAGTTTCATAGCGCAAGATTTTGACAATCTCAACATCATCACTGTTCTTGAGGGAAGAACACAAGCTGTTATCCGAAATCACTTTCTTCGATACGATCGAGCTGTTCGATGTCGAGTTAAAATCATTACAATGGATATGTTTAGTCCTTACTATGACTTAGCTAAACAGCTTCGCTTTCGAATTTCTAGGCTCATGCTGAAACAGTCCACTGGACTGTTTCACTTCCTAATGCAAAAATTGTACTTGATCGCTTTCACATTGTGCAACATCTTAGTCGTGCTATGAGTCGTTTGCGTGTCCAAATCATGAATCAGTTTGATCGAAAAGCCCATGAATATCGAGCTATAAAACGCTACTGGAAGCTCATTCAACAAGATAGCCGTAAACTAAGTGATAAACGTTTTTATCGCCCTACTTTTCGTATGCACTTAACGAATAAAGAGATTCTAGACAAGATTTTGAGCTATTCAGAAGACTTGAAACACCACTATAATCTCTATCAGCTCTTGCTTTTTCACTTTCAGAATAAGGAGTCTGACAAATTTTTCGGACTCATTGAGGACAATCTAAAGCAGATTCATCCTCTCTTTCAGACTGTCTTTAAAACATTTCTTAAGGATAAAGAGAAAATCGCCAACGCCCTTCAATTGCCCTATTCCAACGGAAAATTGGAAGCAACGAATAATCTCATTAAACTCATCAAGCGAAATGCATTTGGTTTTAGGAACTTTGACAACTTTAAGAAACGAATTTTTATCGCTCTGAATATAAAAATGGAGAGGACAACGATTGTCCTCTCCAGATGTTAGTTTTTCTTCAACCCCCTACAGTTGACAATGAGTCGCTTTTGTCGGCGGTTTGGAGATTTTAAAAAAATTAAAAGCCCTACTCGAAAGAGTAAGGCTAGAATTGTCCTCTCGGGACAGTATCATATATTTTGTCGTCAAGCGACCTTATAATATAATTCTAACCCTAAATGAAGTAAAAGTCAAGAAAAATAGTCGGATTTTAGAAAATCTTCTTTAACGCTTCATCTATTTTGTCCATAGTATCATCGGAAAGTACAATACCATTCAAAATTGAACTATTATTTTTGGGATCGTAGAGTCTCATTTTACTAATTGTCGTTACCTGATTTAATAGAACTATGCTATCTTTATTCATATTCTGTGTTTTTATAACAGTTTTCTGAGCATACTCTAGTTTCTCAACAATTTCTGTAAGTAACTTATTGTTCTCGTCTAATTCTTGTTTAATTTTGCCCGCCTCAATATTTGCGAAGTCTAAATTATTCTCAATGGTGCGTAACTGATTTGCAAAAGAAGGATCTATATCATTTTGTGATGAATTTTCAATATTTTCAATCGCCTTTTTATTGTCACGAACCAATGAATCTATTACCTTTGCCCTTTCATTTAATTCTTTCTTTTTTTTGGAATAGCGGTCATATAATGCAGTTAACTCATTGGTCTTTAGTATTGCCTTACTTCTTAATAATTGAAATACTTCGTCACCAATTGGCAATTGAAAATATTTTAGATTATCCATGTCTGTAGTTTCTTTTACAGATGTCAGAGGTAAAACTTGAAGAAGATGATTTAAACGGGCATCTTTTTTATTTAGAACTATTGCATAATGAAGTCCGCCATATTCCATTCCAACGTTAAATCCAAAGTCGGCATAAACAATGCTCCCCCTTTTTAAAGCCTTAATACTCCTAGAGTTAAATTTCTTTTCTGTATTTAAATACTTAGTCCAGTTTTCGACCCATTGGGCTATTTTTTCAGATCGCTTATTTTCTTGATCTCCAATTTGCTGAAGATGTTGGAGATAATCCTCTAGTTCTTGGATTACAGTTGCAGTATAGATTGCTATTTCTTGGTTGGTTCTATCACTTCCCATAATAAATGTTTCCTTTCTAGCTAATCAAATCATTATATTCGTCAACCACCATCATTTAATTCACGATGGTTTTTTATTTTTCTTCCCTATACACATCCACGACTTTACCGATGATCCTAAAATCACTGCCCGAATTGATTGGTATATCTTTGTATTTCTTGTTAAAACTTCTCAGATAGGCCTTATCTTTCTCTATAATAAGCTGTTTGATATAGGCTTCTCCCTCATAGTCAAATACTCCAACCGTACCACTTGGAAGCTCTACGGTAAGTTTTACAAACACATAGTCTCCAGACTTATAATCCGGCTCCATGGAATCTCCATAAATCGGACAAACAAAATCAGCGTCCACCTTCACAGGCAGCTGGGTTTTCTCTATCTGTACCTCATTTAGATATTGCCCAGTACCAGCAGAAACAGGCTGGTCGTAGTAGTTGTATGCTATGTACTCAACGACTATATCATGTACTTCAGCAAGTCTCTTCTTAGCTTGTTTTTGCTCCTCAAGTTGCCCTTCTGCGTAAGTTAGTACATTGCGCTGGTATGGTTCTGGGTCGAGTTGAGAAAGTATTTCCTCGACACTTTCAATAATCGAATTGTCTGATTGTTTTAAAATAGGAAACAGGTCGTCTATAGTGACATTAAGTGCGTTCGCTATTTTAAATAAAGTATTCTTCTTTGGAGTTCTAAAACCTTTTTCGTAATTAGCTATTGTTGTATTTCCCATTTCGATTAGATCGGCTAACTCCTTCTGAGTTAGACCTCTTTGGTCACGAAATTCCTTTATTTTCAACCCAATGTAAATGGCTAATTCTTGATCAGTCATATTCATCACCTTTTTTGTACATTTTATAGGTAAATTATAACAAATACTTCACGTTTTGAAAAGTTTTTTTATTTTTTCGATAAAAAACTATTGACACTCCACGAATCGTGAAGCACGATATAGTCAAGGTTAAGGAATTAACCCAAAACAAAAGAAAGGAAGGACAGTATGCTAAGGCGAAGGCAAAAGAAAAAAGACCCTTGGTTGACACAACCAAGAGCCACAGTGATATCGGCGATCATCGCACTGATAGCCGTGTTACTCCAACTCTTATTTAAATAAGAGTTACACACAGTTGTAGGAGGGGCGAAAGCCCCAACCCTACGACTTAAGTTTAGCATACTGTCCAGAGAAATGCAATGGACGACAAAAGATGGGAAATCGGTGGTTTAATCGCAGTAGGAGCGATTATTGTAATTGTAATTTTAAATTTAATTAAGTAGGAGGTTCGAGAAATGGTGAACGAAGTAGAAATAACAGCCATCAATGAAGTATTGAGGACTGTTACACTAATTAATAAAAAAATTGAAGAAGTCATTGAATTACAACGTCAACAAGATCTAGCTATTTTTTTCTTCGTGGTGTTCTTGATGCGAAGGATCAAGATCCTTAATGCTCGATAAAATATAACCATTTTCTTTATAACCAGAATCTCGAAAACGTAAAGTATCAGATGTGATCAGATTGCGATCTGAACGTTCTAGCAATGATAAAATTTTATCTAACTTTTGATTTAATTTTTTATCAATAGATTCTAGAGTTGTAGTTTTGTCAAGACGGCTAATAGGCATTTTAAAGTTTTCAAAACTTTGCATTTTAGATTTGAGATCAACTTTTGATTCTTCAATTTTTGATACATCAGTATCATAAAAAGTAGTACGGGTCATCATGACATCAAAAGGGAGTTTGCCACCAGATTCTATGATTGGTACAAGAGGGAGCTCTAACGCTTGTCTAAAACCTAGCTCGTAAAATGCATTTGGGTTGTGCTCTGTCATATCCGCAATAACCATATGAGCAGTTTTTAGGTAGTTTATAATCGTTTCATTGATATTGTCTACTGCATTGACATGATCGACACGAATCGGTTTATAACCTAAATCTTCGCAAACTGGAGCAATAAGGTATTTATATACTTTGTCAGCTCGCTCTCTTGTAGGGGTACCAGATTCCCCAATCGCGCTTATAATAAAACAGACTTTATCAGACATAAATACTAACCCCAATCGTTTTTATTTTATTATACAAAATAACGATAGGGAATGAAATAATAAGGAGGTGAAAGAAATAAAACCTTCTATAAGAAATGAATGCTAAGTTGGTAAGATATAGAAATGCGAAAGTTGAAGAAACTTAAAATTCATGGAGCAAGCTTACAAAACATGGTATTCAACTTATTGGATCGATATCCAAACAAACCTAAAATATAGTAAAATCAACTAACCGTATCTAATGGAAATCTGATGGTAATCGTATTAAAATTTTGGTATACTTAAGAGTATAAATTTATTAGAAAGTAGGCTTCCCATGGAGAAATTACAAACCCTGTTATCGGAACGGTTTCAGATCGTTTTTTCAGATAGCAGTTTATTAGATACCGCTTTTACGCACACCTCTTATGCCAATGAGCACCGCCTCTTAAAAATTTCACATAACGAACGTTTGGAATTTTTAGGAGACGCTGTTCTTCAATTAGTTATTTCCGAATATTTGTATAAGGAACACCCAAACAGACCGGAGGGAGATTTGTCTAAATTCCGTTCCATGATTGTCCGTGAAGAAAGTCTGGCTGGTTTTTCTCGGGATTGCCAATTTGATCGTTATATCAAACTAGGCAAAGGCGAAGAAAAATCTGGTGGTCGGGACCGCGATACAATTCTTGGCGATTTATTTGAAGCCTTTTTAGGTGCTCTTTTACTAGATCAAGGAGTGGAAGCAGTCAAACGCTTCATCTATCAGGTCATGATTCCAAAGGTTGAAACGGGTCAATTTTCTCAAGTCATTGACTACAAGACCCGCCTGCAAGAACTGTTACAGGTTCACGGAGATGTGGAGATCCAATACCAAGTGGTTAGCGAGTCCGGTCCAGCTCATGCGAAAGAGTTTGAAGTAGAAGTGTTCGTGAACGGTCAAACGATGGGACATGGTCATGGTCGTTCCAAGAAATTAGCGGAGCAAGAAGCAGCCCGCAATGCAGTTGAAACGAGGAATGATTCCCCATGTATCTAAAAGAGATTGAAATCCAAGGCTTTAAATCCTTTGCGGATAAGACAAAAGTCGTGTTTGACAAAGGAGTCACTGCCGTTGTAGGGCCTAATGGATCTGGAAAATCAAATATCACAGAGAGCTTGCGCTGGGCCCTGGGGGAATCCAGTGTCAAGAGTCTACGTGGGGGCAAGATGCCCGATGTCATTTTTGCAGGGACAGAATCGCGAAAACCGCTGAATTATGCTTGTGTCACAGTTGTCTTAGATAACCAGGATGGTTTTATCCAACAGGCAGGGAAAGAAATTCGTGTCGAACGCCATATTTATCGCTCGGGAGATAGTGAGTACAAGATCGATGGTAAGAAAGTACGTCTCAGAGATGTGCATGATTTGTTCATGGATACGGGATTGGGACGGGATTCTTTCTCTATTATCTCCCAAGGTCGGGTAGAGGAGATCTTTAACTCCAAACCGGAAGAACGTCGGGCAATCTTTGAAGAAGCTGCCGGTGTCTTGAAATTTAAGACGCGGCGCAAGGAAACCGAGACCAAGCTCAATCAAACCCAGGAAAATTTGGACCGTCTGGAGGATATCCTCTATGAATTAGAAGGACAAATCCAACCTCTTGAAAAGCAAGCGACTGTCGCTCGCCGTTTCTTGGAATTAGACCAAGAACGGCAGGTTCTCTTGCTGGATGTTTTGGTCGCTCAAGTCGATCTGACAAAAGAGCTCTACGAAAAGGCTGATCAAGAAGAAAAAGCCATTCAAGAACAGTTGGCTTCTTATTACCAACGTCGTCAGGTCTTAGAAGAAGATAATGTACGCATCAAGAAAGCCCGCCATCAGTTGGATGAGAGCTTAGCTGAGGACCAGGCCGGCTTGCTAGAGGTCACTCGTTTGATCAGTGATTTGGAAAAGCAAATCGAAGTAGCTAAGTTGCAATCGAGTCAAGCAGCCCATAGTCGCAGGGAAAATCTTGAGCGGCTGGATGCTGTTTTGGCCCGTCTGGAAGAAGCGAAACAAGAGCTGGCTCAAAAACAAGAGACGCTAGCTGTGCTTCAACAAAGACTGACAGAGAACCGGCAGCAACAAGAAGAGTTGGAAAAAGAATTAGCCAACTACGAAGAAGATCCGGAACAAGTCATTGAGCATCTACGCGAGCAGTATGTCGCGCTCTTGCAGACGGAGGCTGAAAAATCGAATGAGCGGACAGCTATTGAGAGCCGGATCCAAGCACTATTGCAAGAATCAAGCCATCGTCAAGAGGATTTGACCAAGGCACAAACAAACTTTGAAACTGCCAAGGAAAAAGAAGTCCGACAATTGGAAGAGTTGGATCAGGCACAAGCGACGGTCAAAGGTTTACTAGTAGAATATCAAGAGCAATTGGTAAAAGTGGAGCAGGCCAAAGCTGCCTACCAAGAGGCTCAAGAGGCCATGTTTGACTTGATGGATGAGAGCAAAAACAAACGGGCGCGGATCAATAGCTTGGAAGCCATTCAGAAGAACCATAGTAACTTCTATGCAGGCGTCAAGAGCGTTTTGCAAGAAGCAGAACGGTTAGGAGGCATCTGTGGGGCTGTTAGTGAGAATTTGAGTTTCTCAAAAGACTACCAGACGGCGCTTGAAATTGCTCTGGGAGCAAGCAGCCAACAGATCATTGTTGAGGATGAAAAGGCTGCAACGAGAGCGATTGATTTCTTGAAACGCAATCGCTGGGGACGGGCAACCTTCCTTCCGCTCACGACGATTAAAGCTCGTCAACTTTCTCCGCGGAATCTGGAGCTGATTCAAACCAGTGCAGGATTTTTAGGAATTGCGAGTGACTTAGTGACCTATGAGCATCGTTTTGAACAGATTTTCCAAAACTTGCTTGGCGTAACGGCCATCTTTGACACGACGGAGCATGCGCGTGAGGCGGCCCGTAAAGTCAATTATCAAGTTCGGATGGTGACCTTGGATGGGACCGAATTGCGGACCGGAGGATCGTATGCCGGTGGTGCCAATCGTTCCCAAAATACGGTCTTTGTCAAACCAGAATTGGATAGTTTGAAGCAGGAAATGCAAGCTCTGGATGCTCGTTTGAGAGAAGCAGAGCAGGAGGTAGAGACAAAGGACAATCTGCTCAAGCAGGCGCAAGAATACCTAGCCTCTATTCAAAGCCAGGGTGAGCAAGCGCGTCTAGAGCAACAGCGGGCCCAATTGGCCTACCAACAAAGCCAAGAGCAACTGAAAGAAATTCAGGAACTCTTAGAAGCTTTGAAGTCAGAATTGGCAACAGATGCGACCCAGTCTCTCCAAGAAGAGCTGGAGTCCCTTACTGAGCAATTGGCAGAAATTGAGCTTCAAAAAGAAAACTTAAATCGCGATATTGAAACCATGAAGTCGGATAAAGATGTTCTGCAACAAAAAGTGCAAAACTTGCAAGAGCAATTGGCAGAATTGCGACTTCAACAGACGGAATATAAGAGCCAACAAAGCTACGAACAAACAGATGCTCGTCGCTTGGAAGAAACGATCTCCCAGTTGGAAGTAGAAAAGCGTCAGTTGCAATTGCTGATTGAACAAGGCGAGGCCCAAGTTCAGACAGTCGATGTGGAGCAACTAGCTAATCAATTGACACAGGCCAAAGCCAAGAAAACGGACTTGGAACAAGGGGTCATTCGGAAACGCTTTGAGCTGGATGATTTGGAAGGCCAGGCCGAAGATGTTGCAGAACAGATGGAACAAGCTCGCAAGAAAAACGAAGAGTGGATTCGTCAACAAGCCAAGGCTGAAGCGACGCGTGAAAAGCATGCGGATCGTTTGAACAAGCTTTTAACGCAAATTACCGATGAATTCATGCAAAGCTTTGACCAAGCCAAAGAGCAGGCCAAACCTGTTGAAAATCTTGCGGCAGCTGAAAACCAGCTCAAGAGCATCGAAAAAGATATTAAGGCACTTGGTCCAGTCAATGTGGATGCGATCGGGCAGTATGACGAGGTGAAGGGACGCTTTGATTTCCTTTCGAGCCAGCGTGAGGATGTCTTGGCTGCGAAAAACATGCTTCTGTCTACTATCAACGACATGAATGACGAAGTCAAGGAACGCTTTAAATCAACTTTTGAAGCCATTCGTGAATCCTTTAAAGTTACTTTCCGTCAAATGTTTGGTGGGGGTTCTGCTGATTTGATTCTGACAGAGCCAGATCTTCTGACAGCTGGTGTTGAGATTTCTGTGCAGCCACCTGGTAAAAAGATCCAATCCTTAAACCTCATGAGTGGTGGAGAAAAGGCCTTGTCTGCCTTGGCTCTCTTGTTCTCGATTATTCGTGTCAAGACTATTCCATTTGTCATTCTGGATGAGGTAGAGGCTGCCCTAGATGAGGCCAATGTCAAGCGCTTTGGGGATTATCTGAACCGCTTTGATAAGGAAAGCCAATTTATTGTCGTGACGCACCGGAAGGGAACCATGTCAGCTGCAGATTCCATCTATGGTGTGACCATGCAGGAATCAGGGGTTTCTAAAATCGTCTCAGTAAAATTGAAAGACTTAGAAAATGAAGAATAATGATATTAAATTGATCGCTACGGATATGGATGGAACCTTTCTAAATGACCAACATCAGTACGATCAAGACCTTTTACGCAAGGTATTAGCAAGCTGCAAAGAAAAAGGCATCTATTTTGCTGCTGCAAGTGGCCGTGCCCTCCTTTCTCTCAAATCTCTCTTTAAAGGATTTGAGGACCAGATGATTTTCATTGCTGAAAATGGTAGTGTGGTAGAATTTCATGGAGAAGATCTCTACGAAGCGACCATGTCCAAAGACTTTTATTTGTGTGTTTTTGAGGCTTTGAAATCCTCACCTTATGCAGACCCGAATAAGCTTCTTTTGACTGGGAAAAAAGGGAGCTATGTATTAGAAACAGTAGATCCCGACTATCTGGCCTTGAGTCAGCACTACAATGAAAACATTCAAAAAGTGAAAAGCCTAGCAGATATTCAGGATGAAATTTTCAAATTGACCACCAACTTTGATGCAGCTCTTGTACTTGAAGGTGAACAATGGGTCACTGAGAATATCCCCGGTGTCAAAGCGATGACGACAGGTTTTGAATCGATTGATATTGTCCTCGATTATGTCGATAAGGGAGTGGCCATTACCGCCTTAGCGGATAAACTAGGGATCTCGATGGATCAGGTGATGGCTTTCGGGGATAACTTAAATGACCTCCATATGATGCAAGTCGTGGGCCATCCTGTAGCGCCAGAAAATGCACGTCCTGAAATCTTAGCGATTGCTGAAACAGTCATCGGTCACCATGTAACTGGTTCTGTCCTACGCTACATGGAGGAAATTGTATGAGTAAGATTTCCTTGATTGCGCTGGATTTAGATGGGACCCTTCTCAATTCTGAAAAAAAGATCTCCCCTCGCAATAGAGCAGCCCTCGCTGCTGCACAAGCCCAAGGTGTCAAGGTGGTTCTAACCACTGGTCGTCCCTTGAAAGCCATGGATTTTCTTTTGGAAGAATTGGGAACAGCAGGCCTCGAAGAAGAGTATACGATTACCTTCAATGGTGGCTTGGTGCAGCGAAATAATGGAGAAATCCTCTCAAAAGTTGTCCTGGCACCAGAAGATGTCGCAACCATTCATGATGAAACAGCCCGTCTAGGCCTTCCGCTGGATGCTATCAGTGAGGGAACGGTTTATGAGATTCATGCAGATCGAAAGTCTCTCTATTCCCTTTACAATCCCTACCTAAACTTTATTGAAACAGATTTTAAAGACCTGCCATCCACGATTTCCTACAACAAGTGTGTGACAGCCGTCGATCAAGACTTTTTAGATGCAGCTATCAAGCAGATTAGGCCGGACTTATTTCAAGACTATGAAATATTTAAATCTCGGGAAATGTTGCTGGAATGGTGCCCTAAAAATGTTCACAAAGCGACAGGTTTAGAGGCACTGGCAACTATTTTGGGTCTTAAGGCAGATCAAGTCATGGCCTGTGGAGATGAAGCCAATGACCTGTCTATGATCCAGTGGGCTGGACTGGGGGTTGCCATGGGCAATGCGATTCCAGCAGTAAAGGAAGTTGCAGCGCTTGTGGCCCCTGTGACCAATGACCAAGATGCTGTCGCATGGGCGATTGAAAATTATGTGCTAAAGGAGAGTGAATAAATGGGATTATTTGATCGTTTATTTGGAAAAAAAGAAGAAACTGAAAAAGTGCTTCCGTCTTCTGAAGAAGTGACGGAAAGTACGGAGGGTGAAGAAACTGTCAAAGAGGAGCCGGCGGCTACCCGAAATGACAAGGAAGAGCAAAAAATCGCTGATATGGAGGCTTATTACCAAGAGCTCAAAGCGCGAATTGCAGCCACTCATCAACCTGTTTCAACTGTCGCTCAAGAAGAGCCAGCAGAGGAACCTCATGTTGAAGAAATAGGAACTTCAGAGACTCATGAAGATCAAGCACCAGTAGAGGAGTCTCCAGTTGTCTTTGAACCTGCTCAAACAGAGGCCAGTCCTGAAGAAGTTTCACCACTAGCTGATGAAACGGAGACTGAGCCTCTTGAAGAAGTGAAAATTGAAGCGGAAGAAACTGAAACCGTTGGAGAAGCAGATAAGATTGATGTTGTAGACCTGGAAGAAGAGTCACCGATTGCCTCTCCATCACCTGACGCTGAGCCAGTAGAAGAGAGCACGACAGAAGAGGAGTCTCCAGAACTAGTAGAAGCTCAGGGTGAAGTATCAGAAGCCGAGTCCAGACTTCCTCAAGGAGAAGCTGCATCAGTCGTTGAGGAAAAGACTGTTGAAGAGGCAGAGCAGCCAATTCCAGACGAGGTTGAGCCTCAGCAAGAAACCATTCAGGAAAAATACGATCGTAGCTTGAAAAAGACACGAACTGGATTTGGAGCACGCCTCAATGCCTTCTTTGCCAATTTCCGTTCAGTCGATGAAGAGTTCTTTGAAGCATTGGAAGAACTCTTGATCATGAGTGACGTTGGGGTTCAAGTGGCCTCTAATTTAACCGAAGAGTTGCGTTATGAAGCCCGTTTGGAAAATGCCAAAAAACCAGATGCTCTCAAGCGCGTGATCATCGAAAAATTGGTGGACTTGTATGAAAAGGATGGCCAATTTAATGAAGCCATTCGTTTTCAAGATGGTCTCACGGTCATGCTCTTTGTTGGGGTCAATGGAGTTGGTAAAACCACATCTATCGGGAAGTTAGCCCACCGATATAAACAAAAGGGCAAGAAAGTCATGTTGGTTGCAGCAGATACTTTCCGTGCAGGAGCAGTGGCTCAACTGGCAGAATGGGGACGCCGCGTAGATGTTCCAGTTGTAACAGGTCCTGAAAAATCAGATCCTGCTAGCGTCGTCTTTGATGGAATGGAACGCGCGATCGCTGAAAACATCGATGTTCTGATGATTGATACAGCTGGTCGTCTGCAAAACAAGGACAACCTCATGGCGGAGCTTGAAAAAATCGGCCGGATTATCAAACGTGTGGTACCTGATGCACCGCATGAAACCTTGCTGGCCCTCGATGCATCAACTGGTCAAAATGCCTTGGTGCAAGCTAAAGAATTTTCAAAAATTACGCCTGTGACAGGGATTGTATTGACCAAGATCGATGGAACGGCTCGAGGTGGGGTCGTCCTTGCGATTCGAGAAGAGTTGGACATTCCAGTGAAGTTGATTGGATTCGGAGAAAAGATTGATGACATCGGACCATTCCACTCAGAAAACTTCATGAGAGGCCTCTTGGAAGGCTTGATTTAAGAGTCGAATAGAAAAAGACAAATTGTTGGAAGGACAATTTGTCTTTTTGTTTCCTTGCACTATCAAAAAAACCACCCGAGGGTGGCTTTCCTTAATTCTTAGGTTCGGGTTTCCAAACCCATTCGGCTCCGTATTCTGCAAGGAGATCATCGGATGCAGTTGGTCCCATGGATCCAGACTTGTATTCATAGAGCGGTGCACCATTTTCGGCCCATAGTTTTTCAATCCGGTCAATCAATTGCCATGAAGCACGAACTTCGTGCCAGTGGCTGTAATTGGTTGAGTCATTGTTCAAAACGTCGAAAATTAATTTTTCATAAGGCTCTGGTGAAGCTCCAGTTGCGGTCGCATCTGTTTCGTAGTCAAAGGAAATTGGTGTGATGCTGAATTTTTCTCCGACCTCTTTTCCGTTGATGCTCAATGAGAAGCCTTCATTTGGTTGGATATAAATGGTCAAAACATTTGGTTCCAAACTATGTCCAAAGATGGAGTCGGTTTGCTTGAAGACCACATTGACTATGGTTCCTTTTTGCGTCAAGCGTTTTCCGGTACGGAAGAAGAAAGGCACTCCGCGGAAGCGATCGCTATCAACAAAGAACGTACCAGAAGCATAGGTTTCTGTAGTAGATTCAGGGTCGACATTGGGCTCACTGCGATAAGAGATATCTTTTTTCCCTTCGATCGTACCTGAATGGTATTGACCACGGATAAAGAATTTCTTCAATTCGTCATCTGTTGGATTGTGCAATTGCTCAAAAACTTTAACCTTTTCTGCCCGAATCGCATCCTTAGTAAAGGTAGCTGGTTTATCCATGGCAAGCAATGACAAAAGCTGGAGGGTATGGTTTTGCACCATATCTCGAAGGGCCCCCGAGTGATCATAGTAGCCACCGCGTTCTTCAACCCCTAAGCGTTCAGCAAAAGTAATTTGGATATTGTCAATAAAATCTCGGTTCCAAAGATTATCAAAAATAAGATTTCCAAAACGAATGGCAAAGATATTTTGGATCATTTCTTTTCCAAGGTAATGGTCGATCCGGAAGATTTGTTCTTCATCAAAGGTTTCTTCCAATTCCTTGTTGAGCTGACTTGCCGTTTCTAGGTCTGTACCGAAAGGTTTTTCAACGATCAAGCGCTCAAAGCCTTGCCCATCCACAATGCCTTCTGATTTGAGGTGTTTGGCAATGGTTCCAAAAAATTGAGGAGCCATGGACAAGAAGAAAACCTTGTTGTGTTCCGTTTGGTATTTTTCATCCAAGCTGTTTTGCAATTCGCGCAGGGCGATGTAATGTTCGGTATCATTGACATCATGGCTTTGGTAGTAGAAATGACTAGCGAATTCTTGAGCTTGTTGAGGGCTATCTGCCAGATCTGTGATAGATTCTACCACAACTGATTCAAAGTATTCCTTGCTCCATGGTCTGCGGGCTGTTCCGATAACCGCAAAGTTTTCAGATAGATTTCCTGATTTATAGAGTCTAAAAAGGGATGGGTAGAGTTTGCGCTTGGCTAAATCTCCACTGGCCCCGAAAATGGTTACAATAACTTTTGAAGACATTTAAGTACCTATTTCCTATTTTATTAACCATATTTTACCATAAAATCTACAAGATTTCTTTGATGGAATCGTTGTTCCGAATATTTTCCGCTTGGATTAGAGGATTTGAGAGGAAAGCATAGAAAAAGCTAGAACCAATGTGGATTCTAGCTTGAGCTGTTATAAAATGTTTGGATCGACCACCGAAGAAACTTGGTGACTCCATCAGAATACGCGGTAGACATATGGATTGGCCGGTTTCGTAATGGTCTGGCAATCGCTAATGTGGAGGACAGGCAAGCTTTGCTTGAGTTGCTTGTGGTATTCAATGGACAAGGTTCCTTTCGCATGGATCCAGGTGTTGTTTTCGAAATGCTGCGGAGCCCCCGTCGTTAAGAGACCGTAGACTCCGGAATCTGCGATACAGTGGATGATACCAAAGCGAAAGAGAAATTGGCTGTTCTTGTTATTGGGGTCATTGTATACAAAGCCGGTCAACTCGATTGTCTTTCCTGCAAATTGGTCAGGATAATCATAAAGTACTTCCATGACTTCCATGTAATTCTCAGTGGTCACCTGGATTACTTTTTTATCAACATATTTCTTTGCAGCCTGCTTCATTTCTGACTCATAGGCAGATTTGGTAAAATAGCTACTAGTATCTGGTTTGAGATACTGGGTTGTTGTCCCTTCGTCCTGCTGGATTTCCTTGGAAGAACCGGCCGCAACCGGAAAGTGGTAGCCTTTGGCAGAGACTGTTTGGGAATCCAGTGTCACTGTAGGGAAAAATAGCCCGACAAACAAAGGAATACAGAGCAAGAAGATACTCGCCACTTTTGCCCAGAAGCCAGAGAGATGACTGTGGATCTTCATCTGCTTGACCCAGATGATCAGCTGCACAAGAGCTAAAACAAAGGACAAGAACATGGAAATATAAGCCAAGTAAGAATAGTGTAAGTTGATGTATTGATTGAGCTTACCAGATAATTGCAGGTACATGGTGAGCTCAAAATAGCCAGCTAATATAAAGAAACGAATCATAGCACTACCCCCACAAACCAAGCATAAAGGAGCACGACTCCACTCACAATTCCGATAAATTGCCAGATAAAACGGGTCTTGAGATAATTTTTCATCATGAGGAGATTTTTGACATCAAGCATAGGCCCAATCACCAAAAAGGCAAGAACAGGCGCTACTCCAAAACTTGTTAGAAGAGAGGATCCAACAAAGGCGTCCGCCTCGCTACAAAGTGAGAGGAGAAAGGACAAGACCATGAGAAGGAGAATAGCAATAACCGGTGTCGCGCTGATCGAAGTGAGGATCCGTGTTGGGACATAGACTTGGACGAGGCTGGCAAAGAGGCAACCAAATACCAGGTAACGTCCCGTATCAAAGAATTCATCAATGGCTTGTACCAAGACTTGGAAGAGCTTTTGACCCTTGCTCAAGTCCCTAAAATCATGTTCATGTACAGCCTTACGATGTTCTTTTTGGATCGAATCTGTCTGAATAAAACCAAGAAAGATTCCAAGTACCGTTGCGACCAGTAGGGAACCAAGGGCGCGGTAGAGGGCCATCTTGACAGAATTCCCAAAGGCTGAGTAGGTTGCAAAGAGAACGATAGGATTGATGACCGGTGCTGTCACCAGAAAGGGAACAGCAGTATAACTTGGGACTTTCTTTTCTAGAAAGCGATTGATAATGGGAACAATTCCACATTCACAGGAAGGAAAGATAAAGCCGATAAAGGTCCCAAAGAAGATCCGCCCAAATTTATTCTTAGGAAGAAAGCGGTAGACCCTCTCGGGGGTGATATAGACCTCAATCATCCCTGAAATGATACTTCCGATTAGGACAAAAGGTAGGGCCTCGATAATAATCGAGAGAAAAATAGCCCCAGCCTGCAAGACGCTAGAGGGAAGGTGTTGAAAGAATGCCATTACTTAACCTTCTTTGCTTCTTTAGTTGTAGCAGTTTCTGACTTCTTTTTTTCTTCGGGGAATTCGACTGTTTTTTCTACATCTGGAAAACTTGCAAAGTTTTCAAACATTTTATCAAGATCATCTGTTTTTGAGAATTTAATAGCCATTGTTGGGCCTCCTTTTTATTTTCTTTCATTATAACAAAAAGGAAAGAGCAAGGGGGAAATGGAGCATAAAAGGAAAGAACATGAGGGTCAAAATTATTCTATGAAAAATCCCTGAAACAGAGACCAGAACAGGCGATCTCACCCCTTGATGGTAGCAAAATATGCTATAATAGAAGCTATGGATAAATATGAAAAAATAGCCCAGGAATTGGGTGTTAGCTTAAAACAAATCGATACTGTATTGAGTCTGACCGCAGAAGGCTCAACCATTCCTTTTATTGCCCGCTATCGAAAAGATATGACGGGAAATTTAGATGAAGTAGCGATCAAGGCCATTATTGACCGGGACAAATCGTTAACGGCTCTAGCTGAACGAAAGGAAACCGTCCTTGCTAAGATTGAGGAACAAGGCAAACTGACAGAGGCGCTCAAGCAGGCTATTGAAGCTGCTGAAAAATTAGCGGATGTCGAAGAACTTTATCTCCCTTATAAGGAAAAACGACGGACCAAGGCGACGATTGCTCGAGAAGCAGGACTTTTCCCCCTGGCACGTCTCATTTTGCAAAATAGTCCAGACTTGGAAGCAGAGGCTCGGAAATTTACCTGCGAGGCCTTCCCAACAGAAACCGCAGCATTAGCTGGTGCAGTGGATATTCTGGTAGAAGCTATTTCAGAGGATACCCAATTACGGGCCCTCACCTATCAAGAAATTCATGGGCATTCCCTCATGACGTCAACCTTGAAGGATGAAAGTTTAGATCCTAAGAGAACCTTTGAAATCTACTATGATTTTTCTGAAAAGATCAAGAATATGCAAGGCTACCGGACTCTAGCTCTCAATCGTGGGGAAAAATTGGGCGTTCTTAAAGTCGGATTCGAGCACCATTTGGATCGAATCATTCGTATTTTTGAGGCTCGTTTTAAAACTAAAAATGCCTATGTCGATGAGGTTATTCAACAAGCGGTTAAGAAAAAAATCGTTCCTGCGATTGAACGTCGGATTCGGACAGAGTTGACGGAGGTGGCAGAAGACGGAGCCATTCAATTGTTCTCTGAGAATTTACGGAATCTATTGCTCATTCCTCCATTAAAAGGGCGCGTGGTCCTTGGATTTGACCCAGCCTTTCGGACTGGTGCTAAACTAGCCGTTGTCGATGAGACAGGAAAGATGCTTGCCACCCAGGTCATCTATCCAGTTGCTCCTGCAAAACCAGCTCAGATCGAGAAGGCTAAAAAGGATCTGTCCTCCTTGATCAAGGAGTTTGGAGTAGAAATTATTGCGATTGGAAATGGAACCGCCAGCCGTGAAAGTGAGGCCTTTGTCGCAGAGGTCCTCCATGACCATCCAGGAGTTCGCTATGTTATTGTCAATGAAAGCGGAGCATCTGTCTATTCAGCTAGTGAGTTGGCCCGTCATGAGTTCCCAGAGCTAACCGTTGAAAAACGCTCGGCCATCTCCATTGCCCGTCGCTTACAAGATCCGCTAGCAGAATTGGTGAAAATCGATGCCAAATCCATCGGTGTCGGTCAATACCAGCACGATGTCAATCAGAAAAAACTGACGGAAAGTTTAGATTTCGTGGTAGATACCGTGGTCAACCAAGTTGGGGTCAATATCAATACGGCTAGTCCTTCTCTCTTAGCGCATGTAGCAGGACTCAATAAAACCATCTCTGAAAATATCGTGAAATACCGGGAAGAAGAAGGAATGATTCTTTCACGAGCACAGATTAAAAAAGTTCCTCGCCTCGGAGCCAAGGCTTTCGAGCAGGCTGCTGGATTCTTACGCATCCCTGAAAGTAAAAACATCTTGGACAATACCGGGGTTCACCCTGAAAGTTATAAGGAAGTTGAAAAACTTTTTCAACTTCTTGAAATTACCGAACTCGATGCATCAGCTCAGGAAAAATTAAAAGCTGTGAACATAAAGGAGATGTCTACTCAGCTGGATCTGGGACCAGAAACCTTGAAAGATATCATTGCCGATCTCCTAAAACCAGGTCGCGATTTGCGGGATTCCTTTGATGCACCTGTGCTCCGCCAGGATGTCTTGGATATTAAAGACCTGCATATTGGCCAAAAATTAGAAGGGGTTGTGCGCAATGTGGTTGACTTCGGAGCCTTTGTCGATATTGGCATTCACGAGGATGGCTTAATTCATATCTCCCATATGAGCAAGCAGTTTATCAAGCATCCAAGCCAAGTCGTCTCTGTAGGAGATTTAGTGACGGTCTGGGTGAAGAAGATTGATGTGGAACGCGAAAAAGTCAATCTCAGTTTGGTAGCTCCGAATGAATCTGACTGAGTATGTGCGCCAAGTATCCAAAGAAGATTTTGGGAGAGAATTCCGCCATCGAGCAGAGTGGAATTCACGTCTTCAAACCACTGGAGGTCGTTTCTTTCCCAAGGATCGACACCTTGATTTTAACCCGAAAATATACCAAGCTTTCGGGTTAGAGGTCTTTCGCAAAATCGTCCGCCACGAGCTCTGCCATTACCATCTTTACGATCAAGGTAAAGGATATCGCCATAAAGATCTAGCCTTTAAGCAACTCCTCCAGCAAGTGGACGGTCTTCGTTTCACACCTCCTCTACCAGATAGAACTGGGCGAGTCAAGCGGATCTATCTCTATCAATGTCCCCATTGTGGCCAAGAGTATAGACGAAAGCGAAAAATCGATCTGAAGAAATATGCTTGCGGTCGCTGTCACAGTCGCCTGCAATTCCTTGAAATGAGACAAGAGTAAGAATCGGTCTTTAGGCGGATCTCTTTCCAGTTCGACTCTGCTAAAATAGGTCTAACTAGAAAGAGGAAAATCAAATGACAGCATCATTTTACAAATTAAAACGACATCGCCTGGTTTCAGGTGTGCTAGCTGGCTTAGCCGATAAATTTGGTCTTAGCGTAACTCTCCTACGCTTCTTGTTTATTCTTTTTACGGTTTCTCATGCCTTTATCGGTGTGATTATCTATTTACTGTTAGATACGACCTTGCCTTATAAGGACGAGGAGGAGCAGGAAATGTTTGACTATGGCCCTCGACCTCGTCGAAGAAAAGAGGCTGAACCCATCCATGATCAGAATGATAGTCCATTTTTTTAAAAGGAGATCCGAGTGAAGCAGAAGTTCTATTACCTTGCTTTTATTCTATATCTCTTCTTCAGTTTTATAGGACAGTTTTTCATTTTAAATCGTGTTTTTGGTGAAGGAGTTGGAACAGTTTTGATCGGAATGCTCCTTTTTCCACTGGGTATTTGGAATAGTCTCTTCTACCTCTTGTTTCTGCCAACAGAAATGGCTAGAAAGCCACAAATTTATCGGTTTTCGATTTTATTTCTTCCGATTTTGTATCTGGTTTTGTCCTTGCTGGGGGGAGGACCTACCACCTTTATGCACGGCTTGATCGCATTTCCTTCAAATGCGGTGGTCTATGCGGTCTCTACCGGAATCAAATCTATGATCAAAGATTTTTTGCAAGGCGAAGACTAGAGCATTCTTCATATGTTCCCATCATTTTCTAGAGGTTGGAGACCTTTGTCTTGGCCTCTTTTTGCTTGCCTTAAAAAGGAGTTGAAAATGGATCTTTCAAATGACACTTCAGTCTCTCGTCTGAAGAGAAAATCTGCTATAATAGAGAGAGAATTTGAAAAGGGAGAATGATATGGCAGTTACTGTTCGCGATATACAGGAAAAGCTTCGTCTATCGGTTGTTTATGGGGATGATAGCCTCTTAAGTAAGGAAATTACGACTGCGGACATTTCACGTCCAGGTCTTGAAATGACGGGCTATTTCGACTATTACACACCTGAGCGGATTCAGCTTGTAGGAATGAAAGAATGGTCCTACCTGGTGAAGATGAGCTCTCACAACCGTCATCAGGTCTTGCGCAAGATGTTCCAGCCAGAGACACCTGTCATCATTGTCGCGCGGAATTTAGAAATTCCAGAAGAAATGTTGCGTGCTGCTGAAGAGAAGCAACTAGCCATTTTGAAGAGCAATGTTGCAACCAGTCGTTTATCTGGAGAGCTTTCTAGCTATTTGGATAGTCGGCTAGCAGAACGCACGAGTGTACACGGTGTCTTGATGGATATTTATGGGATGGGTGTCTTGATCCAAGGAGATAGCGGAATCGGAAAAAGCGAGACAGGTTTGGAACTTGTCAAGCGGGGTCACCGCCTCGTAGCAGATGACCGAGTTGATATCTATGCCAGAGATGAGATGACCCTTTGGGGAGAGCCAGCTGAAATCCTACGCCACTTACTAGAGATCCGTGGTGTCGGAATTATCGATGTCATGAGTCTCTACGGTGCGAGTGCTGTGAAGGATTCTTCACAAGTCCAAATCGCCGTTTACTTGGAAAATTATGCTAAGGATCAGGTTTATGATCGTCTCGGTAATAATGCAGAAGAGTTGGAAATCGGTGGTGTGACCATTCCTCGGATACGCATCCCTGTGAAGACTGGTCGGAACATTTCGGTCGTGATTGAAGCCGCAGCTATGAATGTTCGGGCTAAAGAAATGGGCTATGATGCCACCAAAACCTTTGAAGAACGTTTGTCCCAGTTGATTAGTCAAAATGAGGTGAAGGAATGAATCCAGTAGCCCTTCAATTAGGTCCGATCAGTATTCGTTGGTACGCAATTTGTATTGTCTCTGGCTTGATTCTAGCCGTTTATCTTTCCATGAAAGAAGCGCCCCGTAAGAAAATTGATCCAGATGATATCATTGATTTCATTTTGATCGCTTTTCCGCTTGCGATTGTGGGGGCTAGGCTCTATTACGTTATTTTTGAATGGGGCTACTATAGCCAGCACCTGGGTGAGATTTTTGCTATCTGGAACGGAGGAATCGCGATTTATGGTGGCCTCTTGACAGGTGCCCTTGTCCTCTACCTATTCTCTCGTAGACGCTTGATTGAGCCAATTGATTTCTTAGATATTGCGGCCCCAAGCGTCATGATTGCCCAGAGTATTGGTCGCTGGGGAAACTTCTTTAACCAGGAAGCTTATGGAGCTGCTGTCAAAAGTCTTAACTACCTGCCCTCTTTTATTCGAGATCAAATGTATATAGATGGTAGTTACCGTCAGCCAACGTTCTTATATGAATCCAGTTGGAATCTGTTAGGATTTCTCTTGATCTTAATTCTTCGTAGGAAGCCCCAATTTTTGCGACAAGGTGAGGTCACAGCCTTTTACCTTATCTGGTATGGTTTTGGTCGGATGATCATCGAAGGAATGCGGACGGATAGCTTGATGTTTGCGGGCTTACGTGTTTCCCAGTGGTTGTCGATGATCCTGATTCTAGTTGGACTCGCCATCATCTTTTACCAACGACGCAAAAAAGCCCCTTATTATGTAGAAACAAAGGAGTAACATATGTTTATTGAAATTGCATACGGCCTCTTAGGTCTTGCCTTAGTAGCGCTTGTCATTTATATGATTTTTTTCCTCTCAAAGATTGGAAAAGTTGTAGATGAGACGCAAAAAACCATCCAAGTTTTGACATCAGATGTCAATGTCACCTTGCATCAGACCAATGATCTATTGGCAAAAGTCAATGTTTTAACGGATGATTTGAATCAAAAAGTTGCAACGATTGACCCACTCTTTACAGCCGTAGCGGATCTTTCCGAGTCTGTTTCAGATTTGAATGATCAAGCCCGTCAATTGAGTGTCAAAGCAGTGTCAGCTGGTGGAAAAACAGTGAAAGCCTCTATCGGATTAAAAGCGATTAAGATGGCTTCAAAATTATTTAAATAGAATCGAGGAAGAATATGGGACGTTTATCTAGTTTATTAATTGGTGTCATTTCAGGTGCTTCAGCAGCCTACTATTTATCAACTGAGCAAGGAAAGAAAGTCACTAAAAAAGTTGCACGATTCGTAAAAGATTATCAAGAAGATCCTCAAGAAGTACATGAATCCGTTAAACAAACTGCGAAGGATGTTTCAAAACAAGCAGCAGAAGTGATCCAACAAACCAAAGAAAAAGTTGGTTCTGGAGAAATTACGACAGGGACTGTTTTGGAATCTGTCAAAGAAAAGACGCAAGATGTGGTTGAAAAATCTCAAGAAGTCTATCACTCATTTAAGGATAAACTTCAAAAAGAAAATCTAAGTGGCAATGACTTGGTTCAATCCATTCGCAAACAAACAGAATCAGAAGACATCGTGTTAGAGTTGGATGAAAAAAATTCTGAAGAAGCGTCTGAAGAAGAAACAAAAGAAGCATAAAAAAAGAGGCTCACTGAGCCTCTTTTCAGATTGAAGATAAATTCATCTTAGAAACTTTCCTTAAGTGAGTACGGACGTCAGCGAACTTCAAAGAAGTTCCATGACTTAGTTTTGAACCTAAAGTTTCAAAACTCCCGAGTACCTGAAACATAATTGTTTCAGGCACTTTTCTCACGGCGGAAAGTTTCAATTGATGATTGAATAACTTTAACTCATAAAAAGTATTTATTCTTATAGAATTCCTAGGAAGCCTTTGAATTATCAAACACCATACCATGTTTTTCTGAGTTACATGAAAAGTCTAACTTAATTTGACAACTTAGGAATTAAAAAAATTCGAGTAAATAAAAAAATCAGGCGAACCTGATTTTTATTTTTTTCGTTTATTGTAGTAAATTCGGAACCCTTGAATACTAGCAAAGCTAGAACCAATCGCTAAAGCAAATGCAAAGAAGGTATTCATTTTTGTTGCTAAAAAGACAAAACTAAATACAACCGTCAACACACAGAAAATAGCGATATTTAAAAAATATAGCAATTCACTTAATTGAGGTGCGGGTTCAACTTCAGGAGCATAGTCCTGAATAGGGGTTTCTTGGGTTTGTTTGGTTAATTCGATATAATCGAATTCTTCATCATAGTGTCTTAAATTTCTTACGGGCATTTTCTCTCTCCTAACAGTACCCTATTATTCTATCATGAATTCAGGAATATAAATGTTACAAAAATGTTACAAATTTTACAAAATGAATAAATTTTTCTAGAATATCGGAATTTTTGTTATAATGGTTCTATGAAAAATATTATTATTACAGCAACAGCAGAGAGTGTTGAGCAAGCGCAAGCCCTGATTGATGCAGGGGTTGACCGAATCTATGTCGGTGAAAAAGATTATGGATTACGATTGCCTCAAACTTTAAGCTATGACGAAATAAATCGAATTGCCCAACTGGTCCATGCTGCTGGCAAAGAATTGACAGTAGCTGTAAATGCACTGATGCACCAATCGATGATGGATTCAATCAAGCCTTTTCTAGATTTTCTAAAGGAAATTCAGGCTGATTATATTACTGTCGGAGATGCGGGCGTTTTTTATGTCTTGAAACGAGATGGCTATCCATTCAAAACGATTTACGATGCCTCAACCATGGTCACTTCTAGCCGCCAGATCAATTTCTGGGGAAAACAAGCAGGAGCTTCTGAGGCTGTTTTGGCTCGTGAGATTCCATCTGCCGAATTATTCGTAATGGCTGAGAATCTTCAGATTCCAGCGGAAGTCTTGGTCTATGGTGCTAGCATTATCCACCATTCGAAACGACCTCTTCTTCAGAATTATTACAACTTCATCAAGACAGAGGACTCTGTAACCAAAGATCGCGACCTGTTCTTAGCAGAACCAGGAGATCCAAATTCTCATTATTCAGTCTACGAGGACAAACATGGAACCCATATCTTCTCAAATAATGACTTGGATATGATGACCAAATTGTCTGAGTTGGTAGAACATGGCTTTGATCATTGGAAACTCGATGGTGTCTACTGTCCGGGTGAAAACTTTGTCAAGATTACAGAGTACTTTGTCAAGGCCCGTGATTTGATTCAAAAAGGAACATTTACACAGGATCAAGCCTATCTGTTTGATGAAGAAATCCGCAAATTGCATCCAGCTAATCGTGGTTTGGATACTGGTTTCTATGATTATGAACCAGATCGTGTAAAATAATAAAAAAACTAGGGCTTCTTCGTTTGTGAGTTTTCCTTTTTCAGGGAACGAAGAGGCTATTCATCATATCGACAATCTTGTAAATTGGAGAAAACATGACAAATACAAAAAAACGTCCAGAGGTTTTGGTACCTGCTGGAACATTAGAAAAATTAAAAGTTGCCGTTAATTATGGGGCAGACGCAGTGTTCGTCGGTGGACAAGCCTATGGTTTGCGTAGCCGTGCTGGAAACTTTACCATGGATGAGCTTCGTGAAGGTATCGAATATGCGCATGCACGTGGCGTAGATGTACACGTGGCTTCGAACATGGTGACCCATGAGGGAAATGAACAAGGGGCTGGTGAATGGTTCCGTGAATTACGAGATATGGGCCTTGACGCCGTGATCGTCTCAGACCCGGCCTTGATTGAAATCTGTGCAACTTATGCACCTGGACTCAATATTCACTTGTCTACGCAAGCTTCTGCAACCAACGTGGAGACCTTCCATTTCTGGAAAGAATATGGCTTGACCCGTGTCGTCTTGGCCCGTGAGGTATCCATGGAAGAGTTGGCAGAGATCCGTAAGCGTACCGATCTTGAGATCGAAGCCTTCGTTCATGGAGCCATGTGTATTTCTTATTCCGGACGTTGTACCCTTTCTAACCACATGTCTGACCGGGATGCCAACCGTGGTGGTTGTTCTCAATCTTGTCGTTGGAAATACGATCTCTATGATATGCCATTTGGCCAAGAACGCAAGAGTATCAAAGGACAAGTCCCAGAAGAATATTCTATGTCAGCCGTGGACATGTGTATGATCGAAAATATTCCAGACATGATTGACAATGGGGTTGATAGCTTGAAGATCGAAGGTCGGATGAAATCTGTCCATTACGTATCAACAGTTGCCAACTGTTACAAGGCAGCTTGTGATGCCTATATGGAAAGTCCAGAAGCCTTTTATGCCATTAAGGATGATTTGATCAATGAATTGTGGAAAGTCGCTCAACGTGAATTAGCAACTGGATTCTACTACCAAACACCGACTGAAAATGAACAATTGTTTGGGGCACGTCGTAAGATTCCGCAATACAAATTTGTAGGAGAAGTGGTGGACTTTGATCCATCTACCATGACTGCGACGATTCGCCAACGGAATGTCATCAATGAAGGCGACCAAGTGGAATTCTACGGACCAGGCTTCCGTCATTTTGAATGCCAGATCCAAGACTTGCATGATAAGGATGGAGTGAAGATTGATCGCGCACCAAATCCGATGGAACTTCTTACGATCACCGTTCCACAAGAAGTCAAGCCAGGAGATATGATTCGTTCTTGCCAGGAAGGTTTAATCAATCTCTACTCAAAAGATGGGGCAAGTAAAACTGTTCGAGTATAACAAAAAAAGAGAGGGTTAAATCTCTCTTCAGAATATAGAAAAACTCTATTAGGACTAGAAAAACTTCTCCTTTAGAGTTTTTTCTTTATATAATTATGAAAAAAGATTGAAGAAAATTGTCAAAATGGACTTTTTCTTCAATCTGTATAATCAACTTTTAATTGAATGCATTCTGTTTGGTTTTATTCTTTTCCATAAAGGTAACGACTAGCAATTAACCAAGTAGCAATATACATTATCACGTTAACCAAAAATGCGACAACGATAACCATATTCCAATTATGGGATAAATTAGTAGTTAGAATCCCCATAATTGTTGTACCAAAAAGTCCACCAATTTGTTTGTTAGCGTTTAAAGTTGCACCAGCAATTCCAGATAATTCTTGACCAGCAGCTTCCATAAGAATGGTAGTAGTTGCTGGAGTTAACACTCCGATACCAAGGCTCATTAAAGAAAATAAAGGGATTAGGATGTATAGTTGAATTTCATGAAAAAGGACTCCAATTCCAAAAATTCCTGCTGCTCCTACAATGGCAAAAATAATTGAGACAGTAGCGAGGCTTCCCACGGAAAATCGTTTTACAGCACGTGCGTAAAATAAATTACCAATAATTAAGACAATCATTCCTGGTAGAATGAGGAGTCCAGAAACCATTGAGGAGAGGTTTAAATAAGTTTGAAAATAAAGTCCTAGCACCAAAACAATACCATATAATGAAATGTTAACTACTAAACCTAACAGATTAGAGACAATAAACTTAGCATTTTTTAATAGTTGGTGGGGAACAATAGGTGCTTTACTTTTTTTATCGTGGACTACTAAACCAACAGTAAATAATATAAACAGGAGAAGAAACAATAAAAGATTTAGGTTACTATAGCCATATTGATTCCCTTCAACAAGGTAAATAACTAGACTTCCGATAGTTGCAACAAGAAATATATTACTGAAAATGTCAATTCTAGTCTTTGGATTGGCAATATTGTTTTTCACAAGAAGTAATATTGAAATTACTGTCAAAATTCCCAATGGAATATTGATTAAGAAAATACCCCTCCATCCGAAGTAGTTAATAATTAGTCCACCAATAAAAGAACCAGTACCGGTTGCAACAGAAATAATTGCTGTCCAAATTCCTAACATACGTGCTCTTTTAGTAGAATCAGGGTATGAAATGAATAAAAGTGCTAATGAACTAGGCATAAACAAAGAAGCACCGAAACCTTGAACGAATCTAAGTATGATTAATGTTTCAATATTTGGTGAAAAAGAGCACCCAAATGAGGCAAGTGTAAAAATTGTCATTCCAAATAATAAAATTCGTTTAGCACCATATTTTGTTGTTAGATTTCCTGAAAGTAGGAGTAAAGAGCCTAAAGCTAGTGTATAGGCGTTAATAATCCAAATGGATTGCTCTAATGAGACGCTCATAGCTGTTTCAATATGGGGAACAGCAAGAACCACTCCGGTTGTATCTAGGACCGCCATAATGTATCCTAGTGAAAGAATAAAAAGTAGATAAGCTGGCGCTTTTGTATTTGTTTTTTTCATCAAGCTTCCTCCGTTATTTCATCAAACCAATTTTCATTTATCAATCAAAAGCAATATATTTAACTTTCTGAAAATATTTTACTTGAGTATATCCAGTGCCAAAGTATCTTCCATCAGCGCAACCGAGAATATCTTTGATACGGTCAAACTTAGTTGTAATATCCATAGTAATTTCCCCTTTCAAATGATATAATTAGCTTATCATGTAATAATTTCTGAAACAAGAAGGGAAAAAAAGTATAGTAACTATCAAAAAAGGAGGAAATGAATGGAGACTTGCAAGAAGCAATCTTTGAAAAAATCAATTTGTCCAGCAAGAAGGGTCTTGAATTTACTAAAAGGTAAATTTACTCTTGAGATCTTATCTGAAATTATTGATGGTAATATACATTATAGTAGTCTTTTGCGTAGTGTAGAAGGTATTAATCCTAGAATATTAGCTCAACGATTACATGATTTTGAGCAAGAAGGTATTTTATCAAGAAAAGTTTTACCGACATCGCCTCCACAGGTTGAATATAAAATGACAAAAAAAGGTATCGCTCTAAGAAGTATCGTTGAAGAAATGAAAAAATGGGAGCATACTTATGGTGATTAGAGATTAGATTGAATTTACATAATTTATTACTAATATTTTTCTTTAAATAGATAATGTAATTATGAAAGATTTGGTGACCTTTTTAATCAAGGCAACGTCAATACTAGTAGTATGTACTGGAACTTTAACTTTTTACTAGGTTCAAAAGTTAAAGTTAAAATTTGATAGAATTTTTTTGATACTCTAATAAATTTAGAAATGAGATTAAAAGTAATAAAAACAAACGCCAAAAATGACGTTTGTTTTCAATATAAAAGAGAGGGTTAAACCTCTCCTTTTTGTTGGGCGATGCGAATATTATTGGGAACCAAACTGATTTTCTGGATCTCAGAAATCCGAATAATCGTGGACATACTCTTTTTAAAATTTTTCACGATCAGTTGTCGGCGTTCTTGGTCATACTTGACAATATCGCCTGTAAAACTCTTGTTTGAAAAAATAACATGAACCCCTTGTTTTTTTCGCAATGCTTGTTGAATGATTTCAATAATTCTCTCATCTTCTAATGGGGCAGGGGTACTGACTTTTCCATTGAAAAATTCATTTGCTCGGTCTTTAACGATCTCGAGAAATTTTTTCATAGCTAAATTCTCCATAACTTGATACAATATATTATAGAAAATTTCAACGATTTTGTAAATGATTTACGAATAATAGAGATGAGAAGGCAAGAAAGGAGTCGTAAAATGGCAGAATTTTCATTCCAAATCGAAGAACATCTACTGGTCTTGTCAGAAAATGACAAGGGTTGGACCAAGGAATTGAACCGTGTAAGTTTTAACGGTGCTCCAGCTAAGTATGATATCCGGACCTGGAGTCCCGACCATACAAAGATGGGGAAAGGAATTACACTTACGAACGAAGAGTTTCAAGTTATGCTCGATGCATTTAAAAATTAAAATAAAAAAGAGGTCCTTCAAGGACTTCTTTTTTTGTTATAGTCTAAGACTATATAGATGTCAAAGATATTAGATTATCCCAAGCCCTTGTTTATCAAGTATTAGACTGCTATAATGGTTGCATTGATGAATTAATGTAAAATTTATAGGAAAGAGGAATTCATATTGACACATACACATGCACCTTATCGCATAGACCATGTTGGTTCATTTCTTCGTCCAGCTACTTTGGTTCAGGCTCGTGAAGATTTCTCAACTGGAAAAATTAGTCAGGCTGACTTAACAAAAGTAGAAGATCAAGCGATTCGTGACTTAGTTGAAAAAGAAATTGCGGCTGGTCTGAAGTCAGTAACGGATGGAGAATTCCGCCGTGCTTATTGGCATTTGGATTTCTTCTGGGGCTTTGGTGGCATTGATCACGTCCAAGCTGCACAAGGCTATCAATTCCATGATGAAACGACCAAGGCGGACTCGGCACTTGTAGTTGGAAAAATTACAGGAGCCAATCATCCATTTGTAGAGCATTACAAGTTCTTGCGTGATCTTGTAGCAGATGTAGATGGTGTAGAACCTAAATATACCATTCCAGCACCTGCGCAATTCTATTTTGAATTGATTCGTGATGCAGAACATGTAGAGCAATTGAATAACATCTATCCTGATTTTGTGGCTGTTCGTGAAGACATCAAGCAAGCCTATATTCAAGTGATTCAAGATTTGTATGATGCAGGTCTTCGGACTCTTCAAGTAGATGATTGTACTTGGGGTGTCTTGGTAGATGATAATTTCTTGACGGCTTGGGGAGCAGCTCAAGGCAAGTCAAAAGATGAGGTTCGCCGGGAACTCGCTGATCTCTTCTTGACCTTTAACAACGATGTCTACCAAAATGTTCCAGCTGGTTTGACCGTCAATACGCATGTTTGTCGTGGGAACTTCCATTCCACCTGGGCTTCATCAGGTGGCTATGCACCGATTGCCAAAGAACTCCTTGGAGAAGAAGCGGTCAATGCGTACTTCCTTGAGTTTGACACCGATCGTGCTGGTGGTTTTGAACCACTTGCAGAAGTGACCCCTGGAAAAGGAGTGGTGTTAGGCCTCTTGACATCTAAGAGTGGTCAACTGGAGAACAAGGATGAAGTCATCGCTCGTATTAAAGAAGCGAGTCAGTATGTACCTTTAGAAAATCTTTACCTGTCTACTCAGTGTGGATTTGCTTCAACAGAAGAAGGAAACATTTTGACAGAAGAAGACCAATGGAAAAAAATCGGCTTGATTAAAGAAATTGTCGCTGAAGTTTGGGACAAATAAGGAGGAAGAAACATGTCAGATTTACTAAGTATTTATAAAGAATTGCAAGCTAAAAAATGGGTGGACTTGAGTCACCAGATCAATGCGGAAAGTCCACACTTCCCAGCCCTTCCTGCTTTGCAACAAGAAGATCTCTTCACACTAAAAGATGGTTTCCATGTTCAAAAATTTACAGTGGTTGGTCAATACGGTACGCATATCGATGCACCAATTCACTTTGTAGAAGGTGGTCGTTGGTTAGATGAGATTGCCCTTAAAGATCTCCTCTTGCCACTCTATGTTATCGACAAGTCTAAAGAAGTTGCAGCCAATCCAAACTTTATCTTGAGCAAACAAGATATCTTAGACTTTGAAGCAGAGTATGGACAAATTGAAGAAGGGGCCTTTGTGGCCTTCCGTAGTGATTGGTCAAAACGTTGGCCGGATCAAGATGCTATGCGCAACCTTGATGAAAATGGGGTTCAACAAAGTCCAGGATGGAGCCGTGAAGCTCTGGAATTCTTGATTCATGAACGCCATGTCAAGGCTGTGGGGCATGAAACCTTTGATACCGATGCGGGTATTCCAGCAGCAGAGCATGGCTTGGTCAATGAATACTACCTCTTGGAACAAAACATCTACCAAGTTGAAGTCTTGAACCAATTGGATCAAGTCCCAGCTGTAGGTGCCTTAATTTCGATTGCTTTCCCTCATTGGGACAAGGCAACTGGTTCACCTGTTCGTGCCATTGCCATCTTACCATAAGAAAAGAAAAAAGCTTGAAGTACAAGGACTTCAAGCTTATTTTTTATCTCATAGTCACAAATTCTTCGGATCCAGTTGGGTGAATGGCGACAGTCGCATCGAAATCGGCTTTTGTCGCTCCCATCTTGATAGCAACTGCAAATCCTTGGATCATTTCATCCACTCCGTAGCCAAGACCGTGAAGGCCAACGACTTTTTCTTCTGGTCCTGCAGTGATGAGTTTAAATTTTGCTTGCTGGCGGTGTTGGGTAACAGCGGTGTACATGGAAGCAAATTGAGAAGTATAGACTTTGATATTCTCTTTTCCATAAGTTTGCTGGGCTTCTTCCTCTGTTAAGCCAACGGTACCGATAGCAGGGTGAGAAAAGACAACGGTCGGGATACTTGTATAATCCATTTTGGCATTGACTTTTCCATTGAATAGTCGTTCAGAAAGAGTGCGTCCAGCTTTAATAGCGACAGGGGTTAATTCTTTTTCTCCTGTGACATCGCCAAGGGCATAGATTCCTGGAATAACTGTATTCTGGTATTCGTCCACTGCAATGAATCCTTTTTCATTTAAGGTGACACCTGCAGCTTCCAAATTGAGATCCTGGACGTTTGGTTTTCGTCCTGTTGCCCAGATGACATGTTCAGCTACATGGCTGGTCATATCTTCAAAATATATCTTCACACGACCGTCTGCTAATTTTTCAAGCTTCATGGGAACCTTATGTTTGTGAAGTGGAAGGTTTTGTTTTTCCATTTCTTCCATTAAACCATCGACAATATAGGAATCAAAACTACGTAAAACCCGATCTTTTCGGATGAAGAGGTCTGTTTGAACGCCTAAATGGTGGAGCACACCGGCTAGTTCCACCGCGATGTAGCCTGCTCCAATAATGGCAACGGAACTTGGCAGTTCTTCCCAAGCAAAGACATCATCAGAAGTTTCGCCAAATTCAGCTCCAGGAACAGAAGGAATAAAGGGATGGGCACCGGTCGCAATCACGATATGTTTGGCCTTAATGGTTTCCCCATTTACCTCAATTGTATGAGAATCTACAAAACGGGCACGTCCTTCAATTCGTTCAACCCCATTGCGTTTAAAACTGCCATCATAGGAATTACGGGAACGGTCAATATAGGCTTCGCGATTTTTTCTTAAGGTTGCAAAATCAAATCTGGTTTGTTCAGAAGTAAATCCATAGTCTGGTCCATAATCGCGAATAGCTTCTGCAATTTGTGCACCATACCACATAATTTTTTTAGGCACACATCCTCTGTTGACACAGGTGCCACCCAGTTGTTTTTCTTCAATGACGGCAGCCCGAGCTCCGTGCTCCCCAGCCCGGTTCATCGTAGCGATTCCTCCACTACCTCCACCAATTGAAATAATATCAAATTCTTTCATGTTTTCCTCCTAAATGGGATTTCAGTTTGATTGTAATATCAACTGTTACAAAAGTCAAGGGTTTAGCATGTTACCAAGCATTTAAATTTCATTTTGCCGTGTCAGTTTTAGATAGAAAAGTAAGGAAATATGGTATACTATGGTATAGAATAAAACGCTTTCTTTGATGGAGAAAAACGATGAAGAAATTGAAAAAATGGCAACTATTTACAGCTGCAGGTGCAGCAATTGTGGTGATTGGAACAGGAAGTGTGATGATGTTTTCGCACCCAAGTACTCCTGATCAGGCAATCACGAAAGAAACTCCAATGGTGCAAACGGTCAAGGATGGCTCGATCGCTTCTTCGGTCTTGTTAACTGGGAAAGTCACTGCCAATCAGGAACAGTATGTCTATTTTGATGGAACCAAAGGGGATTTGCAGTCGATTTTGGTCAATGTAGGAGATCAAGTAACGGCCGGTCAGCCAATTGTTCAGTATAGCAGTACAGAGGCCCAAACCGCTTATGATGCAGCCGTTCGTGCTGTCAATAAGGCAGATCGTCAGTTAAATGACTTACTGACAAATGGTGTGACCATTGATACGACAGGCGATGAAGAAGCAGATGCCAAATCGGCTTCGCAGACCCAACGAACAGTCGATTCCCAAGCTAGCGATTTACGAGATGCCAAGTTGGATGCGGTCGATAATATGAACAAGGCTAAGGCTCTTCTGGATGCGACGACGGTCAAGAGTAACACAGATGGCACTGTAGTCGAAGTTAATAAAGATGTTTCAAAATCGACTACAGGGACCAATCAAACTCTGGTTCACATTGTGAGCAACGGAAATTTACAAGTCAAAGGGGAATTGTCTGAATACAATTTGGCCAATATCTCTGAAGGTCAGGAAGTGGTCCTCACTTCCAAGGTTTATCCGGATAAAACCTGGACAGGAAAGATTTCTTATGTAGCGAACTATCCGACCGACTCGGGTCAAGCAGGTGCCAATGCAGCAGGTGGAACACAAGGAAGCGGTGGAGCCAAGTACCCATTCACAGTGGATATTACCAGTGAGATTGGGGAACTCAAACAAGGTTTTTCTGTCAATATTGAAGTCAAAAGTTCTACTCAACATCCCCTTGTTCCCGTGACAAGTGTCATGGCTGATGGGGACACGAGTTATGTATGGACGGTCGAAAATGGCAAGGCTAAGAAAGTAAAAGTGACGCTTGGTAACGCCGATGCTGAAAACCAGGAAATCTTGTCAGGCTTGAAGAAAGATGCTCAAGTTATTGTGAATCCTAATGAGAAACTGGAAGATGGAAAAGAGATCGGAAAATATGACAAAATTGATTGAACTAAAAGGAATCAATAAAACCTATAAAAATGGAGACCAAGAACTTCGTGTCTTAAAAGACATCGATTTAGAAGTCGAAGAGGGCGAGTTTGTGGCCATTATGGGCCCATCAGGCTCAGGGAAATCGACCTTGATGAACGTCATTGGCTTGTTGGACCGACCGACCAGTGGAGAGTATTTCCTAGAAGGCCAGGAAGTTGGAAACCTCAGTGAGAAAAAATTAGCACGTGTTCGAAATGAACAGATCGGTTTTGTCTTTCAACAATTCTTTCTTCTCTCTAAGCTCAATGCCTTTCAAAATGTGGAACTGCCTCTCATTTATGCGGGAGTTCATCCTGCTAAACGGAAGGAATTAGCTGAGCAATACCTTGAAAAGGTAGAGCTCCATTCTCGCATGCACCATTTGCCTTCAGAGCTCTCAGGAGGTCAAAAACAGCGGGTTGCTATTGCTCGAGCCCTTGTCAATCAGCCAGCCATCGTCTTAGCAGATGAGCCGACTGGAGCCCTAGATACCAAGACGGGGGAGCAAATAATGGACTTGTTAACCAAGCTAAACCAAGAAGGAAAAACCATTATCATGGTTACACACGAGCCAGAAATTGCAGCCTTTGCGCATCGTCGCATCGTCATTCGTGATGGAGTGATCTCCTCAGATAGCAAGCTGGAAAGGGGGACCTAATGCAAAATTGGAAATTTGCGATCAGCTCGATTATGAGTCATAAATTACGGTCTTTCTTGACCATGGTAGGGATCATTATTGGGGTTGCTTCTGTCGTTGTCATCATGGCTCTGGGAGATGGTATGAAAGCTGGTGTCACCAAGACTTTTACCAAGGACCAAGAGTATGTACAAATCTCTTATTCTCCCAACAAGAGTGGCTATGTGACAGGAATCAATATTGGCCCTTCTGAAGATACAGGTGAGGGTGGAGGCGAAAGTGGCCCTGCAGCTGAAGATCGAGGGATGGCTGCTCCTTCGGATATCGATGGGGAAAATGCTGAAGATATTGATGGTCAAGTCCAAGAAGCACCACCAGTTGTGCAAGAATCTTGGGTTAAGGAATTAACCAAGATTCAAGGCATCGATGGTTACTATGTTGGCAATACCTCCAATGCAACCATTGCTTTTCAAAAGAAAAAAGCAGACGGGGTGAACATCCAAGGAGTAAATGAGACCTATTTTTCTGTCAAAAAGGTTGAGCTCTTATCTGGACGAAAATTAACCCCTTCAGACTATAGTAATTTCTCACGGGTGGTGCTCCTTGATGAAGGATTGGCCCAACAATTATTTGGAACGGAGAATCCGCTGAATCAGGTGGTCTCTGTTGGGGACAACAATTATCGCGTCGTTGGAATTTTCAAGGATCCAAATGCAGGGACAGCTCTCTATGGAGCTTCCTCAGGTGGAAGCGCCTTGATGGCCAATACTCAGCTGGCCTCTGAATTCGGAACAGATGAAATTCAAAATATTGTCGTCCACGTTCCAAATGTGAAAGAAATCAAATCTGTTGGGATCGAAGCTGCTCAAAAGCTAACAGAGCTATCAGGTGTTCGCCAAGGGGAATTCCAAATCTTTAATTTGGATAGCATCCTAGAGGAAACCAACAAAGTAGTAGGAATTATGACGACAGTGATCGGTGCCATTGCAGGGATTTCTCTCTTAGTTGGTGGGATTGGAGTCATGAATATCATGTTGGTTTCTGTCACAGAGCGGACGAGAGAGATCGGTCTTCGCAAAGCATTGGGAGCAACCCGAGGTAAGATTCTGGTTCAATTTTTGATTGAGTCGATGGTCTTGACTATCATTGGTGGGCTGATTGGACTTGGCCTTGCTTATGGTGTGAATAGCTTGATTACTACACTCGCAGCAGCCTCCCTAGAAGGACCACCGATTATTTCCTTAAATGTCGCTATCGGCAGTATTATTTTCTCTGCTTTTGTAGGCATTATCTTTGGAATTTTACCAGCGAATAAGGCTTCTAAGTTAAATCCTATCGAAGCCCTTCGTTATGAATAAAAAATAGGAGCGAGTCAGGATGAATGGTTCAAGATTCTCCACGCTCCTTTTTGATGCTGTTGTGGAATAGCTTGTCGAAATTTTTCAATCATCTCGCCCTGTACAGGTTAAACAGTTTAAGCAGTCAACGACAGTTTTCAGATATTATTTGAGTATAGCTTCGAGAGGTTACATTTTACCTAGCCTTATTTTTGTTTAATTGGCAAATATTAGTGAATTTCTGGTCTAAATATGATAGAATAGGGAAGAATAACTTAGGAGGTTCCAAATGACTACTGAACATATGGAAGAATTAAATGACCAGCAGATTGTCCGTCGTGAGAAAATGGCGGCCCTTCGTGAACAAGGAATCGATCCATTTGGGAAGCGATTCGAACGTACTGCAAATTCAGGTCAATTAAAAGAAAAATATTCAGAATTAGATAAAGAACAACTCCACGACTTGAACGAAACAGCTATTATTGCAGGTCGTCTTGTTACCAAACGTGGAAAAGGAAAGGTTGGCTTTGCCCATCTTCAAGACCGTGAAGGTCAAATTCAGATCTACGTTCGTAAGGATGCTGTTGGAGAAGAAAACTACGAGATCTTCAAAAAAGCAGACCTTGGTGATTTCCTTGGAGTTGAAGGGGAAATCATGCGCACAGACATGGGTGAACTTTCGATTAAAGCAACTCATATCACTCACTTGTCAAAAGCCCTTCGTCCTTTGCCTGAAAAATTCCACGGACTTTCAGACGTTGAAACCATCTATCGCAAACGTTATTTGGATTTGATTTCAAACCGTGAAAGCTTTGAACGCTTTGTAACCCGTTCAAAAATCATCTCTGAAATCCGTCGTTATTTAGACGGTCAGGGATTCCTTGAAGTGGAAACACCAGTGCTTCACAATGAAGCTGGGGGTGCGGCTGCCAAACCATTTATCACTCACCACAATGCGCAAAACATTGACATGGTGCTTCGTATCGCGACGGAGCTTCACTTGAAACGTTTGATTGTTGGTGGGATGGAACGCGTATACGAAATCGGACGGATCTTCCGTAACGAAGGAATGGATGCCACTCACAACCCTGAATTCACTTCGATCGAAGTGTATCAAGCTTACGCTGACTTCCATGATATCATGGACTTAACAGAAGGCATTATCCAACATGCTGCGAAAGCGGTCCATGGTGATGGTCCAATTGACTATCAAGGAACAGAAATCAAAATCAACGAACCTTTCAAACGAGTTCACATGGTTGATGCAATTAAAGAAATCACAGGTATTGACTTCTGGAAAGACATGACCTTTGAAGAAGCTGTAGCACTTGCAAACGAAAAACATGTACCAGTTGAAAAACACTACACAGAAGTGGGACAAATTATCAATGCCTTCTTCGAAGAATTTGTTGAAGAAACCTTGACGCAACCAACTTTTGTTTATGGTCACCCAGTAGCAGTGTCACCTTTGGCTAAGAAAAATCCAGAGGACCCACGCTTCACTGACCGTTTCGAACTCTTCATCATGACCAAAGAGTATGCCAATGCCTTCACGGAATTGAATGATCCGATCGATCAATTGCAACGTTTTGAAGCGCAAGCGCGTGCGAAAGAATTGGGAGATGACGAAGCTACAGGCATCGACTATGACTACGTTGAAGCCCTCGAATATGGTATGCCACCAACAGGTGGACTTGGAATTGGTATTGACCGTCTCGTTATGTTGTTGACAAATGTAACAACAATTCGCGACGTCCTTCTCTTCCCAACTATGAAATAAGCTAAAAGAAAACACTGATCGCAAGATCAGTGTTTTTTAGTCTTCCATATAAGAAGTGTCGTTCCAAGTGTCTAAGTGATAGTGCTCAAAATCATCTGTTGTCAAAATCGTCACGCTGGCATTGTCTAGTCCGCCATTTTTGCGGAGTTCTCCAGTTTCATAACCAAGCAAGGTTCGAATAGAAGCTGTCAAATTAGCTCCGTGTCCAACGATGAGAACAGTATCGAGCTCTTTTCCTTTCAGGCTTTTTACAAAATCACAGGTACGTTTAGTCGTTTCATAGACAGATTCTGCATCAAAGATTTCATTTTGAAAGCGAGCGAGGTTATGGCGAAAGGCATCCATTTGTTGGGGATAGATAGCTGAAATGGTAGAAATTTTAGCCCCTTCCAGTTTTCCCAAATTCCACTCACGTAGAGCAGGCGTTGCTTGCAATTCTAGAGGAGTCTCCAATTGATCGAGGATGATCTGTGCGGTATGGACTGTTCGTGGCAGATCACTTGCAAAGGCTGCATCAAAAGGAACACTAGCTAGGTGCTTTCCTAATTTTTCAAGCTGATGAATGGAGGCTGGTAACAGCGGAGAATCGCCATTTGATCCCTGAAAACGTCCCTCTTCATTCCATTCTGTCCGTCCGTGTCGAATAAAATATAGTTTCACAATCTTGGCTCCTTCTCTGTCTTTATTCCAAAATATCTGCAAAAGTCGCTTTAACGAAGTCTGCTAGAAGTTGTGGTTTGATTTGAATACTATGGCCGATTTCCCCAGCAGATACGATCATGGTTTCTAACTGAAGGGCAGATTCATCGATAAAGATAGGAAAAGGATGCTTTTGACGAATGCCTACCGGATTATTGGCACCATGAATATAACCTGTTGTTTTTTCGAGATCCTTTTGAGGAATCATTGCCACTTTCTTATTTCCCGATAATTTGGCCAATTTTTTCTCTGAAAGATGCTCCGTGATAGGAATGATCCCAATCACTGGACCCGTTTTATCTCCTTTGAGAGCTAAGGTTTTGAAAATAGTAGAGCGATCAATACCTTCTGGTAAGATCCCTTCTAAAGCGTTGATTTGTAAGCCTATGTGCTCAATTTTTGCTTTTGTCAAGATCTGTTCGACCAAGGTTTTTTTTACTTTATTTTTTTTTGCCATGGCTTTCTCCTTTTCTCTTTTTCTCTACAAAATCAGATTTCATTAGACCATTATAACATATAATAGTGGCAATATTGCTTTCTCCTAAAAAATAGAAAACAGCAGAAAAAGTGAAGATCACTTGATCTGCTGTTTTAAGGCTATGAGGAAGAGCCATCTTTTTGTACCTTGAATAGTTTCCGATAAATCGCTTCTTGGTCTTGCGTCGGAGCAATTTGGTTGAGATCCAAGTAGTGTGAGAATCCATTTAATTGCCCTTGAGAGGTATATTGATGCAAGTCATATTCCGTATTGGTATCTGGCGCAGCATTATAATAGCCATCATCAAATCCATATGTTGGAATCCAAAGAGCAGTAAATTTATCAGTGGAGATACTGTGTTCTTCCATGAAGTAGGTTCCGATATAGATTCCAATATTTTTTGCACCAAGAGCTTGTAGTTTTGCTCGGAAGGCTTCAACACCTGCATTCATATCCTTCATAGTTTTTTCCTCAACGTCTAACCAATAGTAGGTCGGCTTGTAAGGAGAAGCAGCCTTGTAAAATTCTTCTGCTTCTTTTTCCATTTCTTTTTTATCCTTAGCAGCGACATAAGCATAGACTGCGACAGGGATATTTCGTTTTTGGAATTCTTGGATATGGGTTTTAAAAGATTTATCCAGACCATTTAAGTAGGTTGCTGCATTTTCCTTTTTAGCTTGGGCTCCACTATGAACGCGAACAATCACACCTCCCACATTTTGGGAGAGGACATCGTAATCAATTTCGCTTGGTAATTGCCAGCCCGAGATATCAATGATTGGACGGCCAACCAGTTCTGGATTGATGTCTTCTTCTTTTTTTGAAGAAGAGCTTGCAGTAGTTGTTTTTCGAGGTGTATTGGAGTTCGGAATGGTTTTGGTTGTTTCTTGTCGCTCTCTTGCTTGCAGATCGGCAATCGTTCGTGAAAGAACGAGAAAAGAAATGATACCGATAAAAAAGACCAAGAGAACAGCGGGTTTTATCCTTTTTCTCATACAGAAACATTTTACCGTAAAAAAAACGAAAAGGCAAAACTTAATGCTTAAAAGATGCTGATTTCAGCCATTATTTTCTAAAAAAAGGAATATTTTCATCGAAAAAGGATAAAAATATATGAAAATAAGAAGAATCAATAGAATATTACTTAAAAATAGAGAAGAAGCCGAATCTTTTCTGGCCTTTCCTTGGTTTTGCTTCTTAAAAATGATATAATGAAGGTTGAACATTAGGAATATGGTGAACTATGAAAATTGATAAAAGACATCTTTTAAATTATTCCATCCTCATTCCCTATTTGATTTTATCCATCATTGGTTTGATTGTAGTCTATTCGACAACAAGTGCCTTAGCGATTCAAAGTGGAGTGAGTTCGATCCGGATGGTGCGGACGCAGGGGCTCTTTTTTATCCTCAGTCTCTTGACCATTGCATTGATCTACAAGTTTAGTTTAAACTTTCTTCGAAATAAGAAAGTTTTAGCTGTTATTATCTTTATTGAGGTAATTTTGTTACTTCTTTCAAGGTTTGTTACTGATACGGTCAATGGGGCTCATGGTTGGTTGACAATTCCTGGAGGCTTCAGTATCCAGCCAGCGGAGTACCTTAAGGTTATTTTAGTCTGGTATTTAGCTTTAATTTTTTCTAAACGGCAAGATGAAATACGTGACTATGATTATCAAGCCTTGACCCATAATGAGTGGATTCCTAGGAATTTAACTGATTGGCGTTGGTTGACTTTGATTCTCATTGGAATCGTTGCTATTATGCCCGACTTAGGAAATGCAACCATCTTGGCTTTAACGGTCTTGATTATGATTACGGCTAGTGGAGTGGGGTACCGTTGGTTCACTTCTCTGCTTGGTTTAGTCGTTAGTGGATCGGCGATTATTCTTGGTTCAATTTGGATCATTGGTGTGGACCGTGTCGCTAAAATTCCTGTTTTTGGTTATGTAGCCAAACGTTTTAGTGCCTTCTTCAATCCATTTAATGACTTGACTGGTGCAGGTCACCAATTGGCCAATTCCTATTATGCCATGAGTAACGGTGGATGGTTTGGATTAGGCCTAGGAAATTCAATTGAAAAGCAAGGTTATCTACCTGAAGCACACACTGACTTTGTATTTGCGATTGTGATTGAAGAATTAGGTTTTGTTGGAGCTAGCTTGATCCTTGCACTCTTATTCTTCTTGATTCTTCGAGTGATCTTAGTAGGAATTCGAGCAAAAAATCCTTTTAATTCTATGATGGCCATTGGTATTGGTGGCATGATGTTGGTGCAAACCTTTATTAACATCGGAGGAATTTCGGGTTTGATCCCATCTACTGGGGTAACTTTTCCTTTCTTATCCCAAGGAGGGAACAGCTTATGGGTCTTATCTGTAGCTATTGCTTTTGTTCTTAACATTGATGCTAGTGAAAAAAGACTAAGAATGAAGCAGGAAGGAATTCTTTTTGAGGAGAAGGGTAAAATTAAATCTTATTACTAAATTTGTATTTGCTAGACTACGATCAATAAGACTACGATCAATAAAGGAGAAAAAATGGTCTTACAAAAATTAGAGAACTTTAGAAATAAAGACATTGTCAAAGAAGAAGCCGAAATTCTAACAGATCTATTGGATGATATTACTAAAAATCTTGTTTGTCCGGAGACATTTGAAAAAATTTCACAATTAAAGGATCTATCGAAAACAAAGAATTACCGTGACTTGAACCAATTAGTAGAACAATTGTCTAATGAAGAAATGACGGTAATCTCACGCTATTTTGCGATTTTACCACTGTTGATCAACATCTCTGAAGATGTCGATTTAGCTTATGAAATCAATCATCTTAATAATGTGGATGGCGATTATCTTGGGAAACTTTCTTCAACGATTAAAGAAGTTGCAAAAAATGAAGATGCACAAGAAATTTTAGAAAATCTAAATATTGTACCCGTTTTAACGGCCCATCCGACTCAAGTGCAAAGAAAGACCATGCTGGATTTGACCAATCATATTCATGCTTTACTTCGCCAACATCGGGATGTTAAAGCAGGATTGATCAATGAGAATAAGTGGTATAATAACCTTCGTTGTAATATTGAAATCATGATGCAAACGGATATGATCCGTGATAAAAAATTGAAGGTGACAAATGAGATCACCAACGTCATGGAGTATTACAATAGTTCCTTCTTACAAGCTGTTCCAAACCTCGTGTTGGAATACAAACGTTTAGCAAAAGAACATGGTTTAGAGCTCGAACAACCACATCCAATTACAATGGGAATGTGGATTGGAGGAGACAGGGATGGAAATCCTTTTGTGACGGCTGATACTTTAAAACGTTCAGCAACCATTCAAAGTGAAGTAATTTTGAACTATTACATTGAAAAGATTTCTAAATTATACCGTCATTTCTCACTTTCTACTAGTCTCTCTAATACTAGTGAAGCGGTAGCTGAGATGGCTGCCTTGTCAAGTGATACGTCAGTCTTTCGCGAAAAAGAACCTTACCGTCGTGCTTTCCACTATATCCAATCAAAATTGATCCAAACCTTGGTTAACTTAAAAGAATGGACTATGGTTGGTGAAACAAGGGAAGACCGCTATGCGGTAGAGAGATTATTGGGAGCAAGTAATCACCAACAAGGGCCCGTTTCTGATTATATTGGTAATCGGATTTCAGGCGCCTTAAAAGAGATTTCTGCTAAAGAATCTCCAGCTTATGCGTCCGCTCAAGAGTTTAAAGAAGATCTTGAAAAGATTAAAGATTCCTTGTTAGAAAATAAATCAGAGTATTTGATTTCCGGTGAGTTTGCAGAACTCCTAGAAGCTATCGATGTCTTTGGTTTTTACCTTGCATCTATTGATATGCGCCAAGATTCTAGTGTGCATGAAGCCTGTGTGGCAGAATTGCTGAAATCAGCAGGGATTAATGATCATTATTCAGATTTATCAGAGGACAAAAAGTGTCAGATTCTCTTGAAAGAACTCTTAGAAGACCCACGTATTTTATCAGCAACCCATGCCGATAAATCTGAGTTGCTTGAAAAAGAATTGGCGATTTTCCAGACAGCGCGTGAATTGAAGGATCGCTTGGGTGAAGAAGTTATCCGTCAAAACATCATCTCCCATGCAACAAGCGTATCAGATATGTTGGAACTGGCAGTGATGTTAAAAGAAGTGGGCTTAATTGATACTGAAAAAGCACGTGTGCAAATTGTTCCATTGTTTGAAACAATTGAAGACTTGGATCATTCAGAAGAAACCATGAGAAGCTACTTGTCACTTCCAATCGCTAAACGTTGGATTGCTTCTAAGAATAATTACCAAGAAATTATGTTAGGTTACTCTGATTCCAATAAAGATGGTGGTTATTTGTCTTCTTGTTGGACCCTCTTTAAAGCTCAACAACAATTGACCGCAATTGGAGATGAGTTTGGAGTGAAGATCACTTTCTTCCATGGCCGTGGTGGTACCGTTGGCCGTGGTGGAGGTCCTACTTATGAAGCCATCACGTCTCAACCATTGAAATCGATTAATGACCGAATTCGCTTAACTGAGCAAGGGGAAGTAATCGGAAATAAATATGGAAATAAAGATGCCGCTTATTACAACCTTGAGATGCTCGTCTCTGCAACCATTAACCGAATGATTGCCGAACAAAAGAGTCCATTCTCTATGTTCGATCGTTTCGGGGAAGTCATGGATAAAGTAGTGAATCGTAGTTACGATATCTATCGTGATTTGGTCTTTGGAAATGAGCACTTCTATGACTACTTCTTTGAATCAAGTCCGATCAAGGCTATTTCTAGCTTTAATATTGGTTCGCGTCCAGCTGCTCGTAAGACCATTACAGAAATTGGTGGTTTACGTGCGATTCCTTGGGTATTCTCCTGGTCACAAAGTCGTGTGATGTTCCCTGGTTGGTACGGAGTAGGTTCTAGCTTTAAGGAATTTATCGATGAGGATCCTGAAAATATTGAAACTCTTCGATACATGTATAAAAACTGGCCTTTCTTCCAATCTCTCTTGTCAAATGTGGACATGGTCTTATCAAAAGCCAATATGGATATTGCCTTTGAGTACGCGCAGTTGTGTGAAGAAGAAGAAGTGCGCAATATTTATCAAATTATCTTACATGAATGGCAATTGACGAAGGATATCATCTTGATGATTGAGGAACAAGACGAGTTGCTCGCGGAAAATCCTTATCTGAAAGAAAGTTTGGATTATCGGATGCCGTACTTTAACGTCTTGAACTATATTCAGTTAGAATTGATTCGACGTCAACGGACCGGCCAATTACCAGCCGATCAAGACAAGCTGATCCATATTACTATCAATGGAGTGGCTACAGGATTACGAAATTCAGGCTAAAAGATCGGAACAATTGTTCCGATTTTTTCTGCTCTGGAAGGAAGTGATAGAAGATGATTAACGAGCTTGAATAGCAGATTTTAATGGGAATTTTCAAAGCTTGATCAAGATCTTTCTGTAAGATGACAAAATAAAAGAAAAGAAGAGGAATAATTAAGAAAATATAGGTAAAAGGCTTGCAATTTTATCTAAAATTCGATAGAATAGTAAGGAAAGTTAGACTGTATTGCCTACTGTCTATCTATAAAATATATTTTATTGGAGGCTTTTACTCAAATGGCAAAAGAAAAATACGATCGTAGTAAACCGCACGTTAACATCGGTACAATCGGACACGTTGACCACGGTAAAACTACCCTAACTGCAGCAATCACAACTGTTTTGGCACGTCGCTTGCCTTCATCAGTTAACCAACCTAAAGACTATGCGTCTATCGATGCTGCTCCAGAAGAACGCGAACGCGGTATCACTATCAACACTGCACACGTTGAGTACGAAACTGCTAAACGTCACTACGCTCACATCGACGCTCCAGGACACGCGGACTACGTTAAAAACATGATCACTGGTGCCGCTCAAATGGACGGAGCTATCCTTGTAGTAGCTTCAACTGACGGACCAATGCCACAAACACGTGAACACATCCTTCTTTCACGTCAGGTTGGTGTTAAACACTTGATCGTCTTCATGAACAAAGTTGACTTGGTTGATGATGAAGAATTGCTTGAATTGGTTGAAATGGAAATCCGTGACCTTCTTTCAGAATACGATTTCCCAGGTGATGACCTTCCAGTTATCCAAGGTTCAGCTCTTAAAGCTCTTGAAGGTGACTCTAAATATGAAGATATCATCATGGAATTGATGGATACTGTTGATGAGTACATCCCAGAACCAGAACGCGATACTGACAAACCATTGCTTCTTCCAGTCGAAGACGTATTCTCAATCACTGGACGTGGTACAGTTGCTTCAGGACGTATCGACCGTGGTGTTGTTCGTGTCAATGATGAAATCGAAATCGTTGGTATCAAAGAAGAAATCCAAAAAGCAGTTGTTACTGGTGTTGAAATGTTCCGTAAACAACTTGACGAAGGTCTTGCAGGGGATAACGTTGGTGTGCTTCTTCGTGGTATCCAACGTGATGAAATCGAACGTGGACAAGTTATCGCTAAACCAGGTTCAATCAACCCACACACTAAATTCAAAGGTGAAGTTTACATCCTTACTAAAGAAGAAGGTGGACGTCATACTCCATTCTTCAACAACTACCGTCCACAGTTCTACTTCCGTACAACTGACGTAACTGGATCTATCGAACTTCCAGCAGGAACTGAAATGGTAATGCCTGGTGATAACGTGACTATCGACGTTGAGTTGATCCACCCAATCGCCGTTGAACAAGGTACTACATTCTCAATCCGTGAAGGTGGACGTACTGTTGGTTCAGGTATGGTTACTGAAATCGAAGCTTAATTCGATCTAGTTCCCAGATTAACAATTATATAGACAGACAGAAAACCCCGTGAAGACGGGGTTTTTATTTTGGTAAAAAGTAAAATGAGCTTGTGCAACCTTTCATTATGACGAAAATTATGGTAGAATAGATAGTATAAAATTAGAAAAAAGAGGTATGTGAAATGTCACGTAAACCATTTATCGCTGGTAACTGGAAAATGAACAAAAATCCAGAAGAAGCAAAAGCATTCGTTGAAGCTGTAGCATCAAAACTTCCTTCAGCTGACCTTGTTGAAGCTGGTATTGCAGCTCCTGCAGTTGACTTGACTACAGTACTTGCTGCTGCTAAAGGTTCGAACCTTAAAGTTGCTGCCCAAAATACTTACTTTGAAAATGCTGGTGCCTTCACTGGTGAAACTAGCCCACAAGTTTTGAAAGAAATCGGTACTGACTACGTTGTTATCGGTCACTCAGAACGTCGTGACTACTTCCACGAAACTGATGAAGACATCAACAAAAAAGCAAAAGCAATCTTTGCGAACGGTATGCTTCCAATCATCTGTTGTGGTGAAAGCCTTGAAACTTACGAAGCTGGTAAAGCAGCAGAATTCGTAGGTGCTCAAGTTTCAGCTGCTCTTGCTGGATTGACTGCAGAACAAGTCGCTTCAACAGTTATCGCATATGAACCAATCTGGGCTATCGGTACTGGTAAATCAGCTTCACAAGACGACGCACAAAAAATGTGTAAAGTTGTTCGTGACGTTGTAGCTGCTGACTTTGGTCAAGAAGTGGCTGATAAAGTTCGTGTTCAATACGGTGGTTCAGTTAAACCTGAGAACGTTGCTGAATACATGGCTTGTCCAGACGTTGACGGAGCTCTTGTAGGTGGTGCATCACTTGATCCAGAAAGCTTCTTGGCATTGCTTGACTTTGTTAAATAATGACATATAAAAAGGCGAGAGGTTTCTCGTCTTTTTTTATAGAAGAAAAGACCAGCTTCAAAGCTGGTCTTTTGAGTTAGGAACGTCCTAATAGTTTCTTAATGAGAGAAATCATTTTGTATTTCAGAGGATTTGGGTAATAACGGAAGGTCCCCATCTTACGGACGATGTAGCCATTGAAGTTCTGTTTGAAACGAAGCACACCGTCTGACCCGTCAAAGATTCCTTGAATACCCAGGAAGTTATATTTTGGGATACCACGTTTGATGGTTTCAAGCATCATATATTCTTGGAGAACAGCAGGAGCATAGAACTTATTAAATTCTGTATAAGAGCCACTGAATAAATAGGTGGATTCTTGTGGCATATAGACGAAGAGGCTACCTGCAAGAATGACGTCTTGATCTCCATATTTTTCAATATATTCCTTTGCTTCATTAATCCGAATGGAAAGTTTACTTATTTGCAGATTTAATTGTGATATTTGTTTATTTACTTTCGCAGAATTAATACCTGATGAAACTTTTTCTATTAGAGGGTTAATTTGAGATTGAAGATCATTATGTTTTGATTGTAATATTGCTAGATAGTGTTCGAAATTCAGTGTCGCAATCATAAATTCCACTTTGTCGCCAAAACTATCATAGAAGGTTTGGTAATAATCTAAGGTCTTATCTTGATAGTCTCGACGGTCACTGGTAGAAGAAGTAATTTCCTTGAAGAGCTGCAGTTCATCTCTGTTTAACCGTTTCAATTGAATGCCAAAAGCCTTAGCTTTCTTAACAAGTGGCTTTCCTTTTTTACTGAAGCTCGTAAGAAGATTTTTTTCGGTGATGCCCTCCATGTCTTTTACATAATGCCAATCAGGTTCTCCTCCTGGATAACCTGTTGTTAAACCATCATGCTGATAGCCCAATTTTTTAAGGGTATCCATGAAATGGGTTTGCTCTTCACTGGTTGGATTGCCGTCACTGTCAAAAGTTTGATAGGTATCATAGGGCTTAATAACGAGTTCAATAGCTCCATTTTCTTTCGCATAGTCTTTTAAAGCTGCATAGAAGGGTTCTAGCATAGCCTCCTCTTGGTAAAGGGGGCCAGAATTGATTTCCATATGGAGACCACCTGTCATAGGAAGACTGTACAAGATCGCTGCCACTTGGACTTGATCTTCTTGTTTCCAAGCGATAAATTGGACCGTGTTTCCTCGCTTTTCAAGCAGATCTGCCATTTCAGCAGACTGGATAAAAGAGCGATGGGAGACAGTATTTGCGAATGAGGTAAATTCTTCTTTTGAAATTGTCGTAAGAGTCATGTAACTTATTTACTCCTTAATTTTTTCCGGACCTTGTAGACTTTGTTTACAAGTGGATAGAGTGGACTGGTTGGGAGGTTGAATTCCCCAACAAATTCTTCAATGACAGGATTAAATTTTGATTTGAAATGATAGAGACCACCATCGAGTGAATTTTCAATGCCCCCCATATTTTGCCAAGAAGCACCACGGTCGAAAGCGTGTTGGGCAGTTTCATACCAGGTGAGGATAGCAGGTTGGTAACGGCGGAATTCTTCATCCATCCCTGCATAAACATTTTCAGACGTCCCACCGAATTCAAGGGTTAAGGTCCCAGATAAAGGAACAACCTGTCTACCTGCTTGGAGATGCTGTTCAAGAAATTGCAGTTCTTCCTCTATCCGCTCTTTTTCTTTTTGGTTATTCTCAACCTTGCCAGGCTTTGTTTTTTCTGTGAATTTTTCAGCCTCTGCCTTGTTTTTTTCAAGATCTTTTATAAGGGAGGTTTTCCGTTCCTCGAGATCTAGAGTAGACAAAGTAATGTAGGATTGTCCTTGGTAGGTAGTGAGCAGTTTTTCGTAGTAGTCTTTTCCACGTAAATGAATGCTTTTACGAGCCTCAGTCTTTTTCATGAGAGAAGCAAAGTCCTTCAACAATTCAGTCCCGCCAAATTGGACATGGATCCCTTTGTTTCGAGCAGTTCGGATGGCTTGTCGAGTAGATTTTGAAAGATCTTGCTCAGTGAAAAACTCTTTGTGGATATTTGCTTGAAAGCGTGGTTGGATATTTTCTGCCATATCACTGGTTCGGCCAGTCCATTCAACCCCTTCTTTAGTTAAGGTGTCGATCATCGCTTGCACAGCAGGAGCTTGCGTCTGTTCTTGTCCAATCAAATGTTTACTCAAGAAAAGACTTGGATCAAATTTCACAAACAAGGCCTTGTATTGTTTGGCAATTTTTTTAAGAGACTGGATCACATAGGAAACCAGCTCTTTGTTTTGGTAATTCATGATTGGGCCTCGAGGAATGTAAAGCATGGAAAAGCCAAGTGGCAGGGGTTGAATCAAGATGCTAGCAACAGCGACTAATTGGTCTTCTTGATAAAAACCAACCCGTTCATTTCCCCAATTATCTTTGATTTTTGCCCATGAGCTGCTTTGTAAGAGATTGGTTTGTTCACTCTGAATAACAAAGTCATCATGCTCACTAGCTGAAATTCCTAGCTGGTAATGGTACATTTCTTATAATACCCACTTTCTAATGGCGTATGCAACGCCAGATTCATCATTTGATTTGGTAATAGTTGTAGCAATTTTTTTAAGAGCTGGATTGCCATTCTCCATAACGACGGCATGTCCCACGACTTCTAGCATGGAACGGTCATTTTCCTCATCTCCGATGGCCATGGTTTCTTCTTGCTGAATTCCAAGTCGTTCAGCTAGATGAAGAACAGCTGATCCCTTATTGGTTGTTTTCCCTAGAATTTCTAAATAAAAAGGGGCTGATTTGACCATAGTGAAGCGATCCTTGAATTCTTTAGGGATTTTTGCAATCGCAGCATCTAGAATATCTGGTTCATCGATATACATGGCCTTGACAAATTCTTTCTCACGAACTTCTTCAGGCGTCTGGTAATAAACGGGCATATTGACCAGTTGAGATTCATGAATGGTGTAGCGTCCGATATCGCGATTGCTGGTATAGATGCCGTCTTTTGTAATGGCATGAGAGTGGATTTGGAGTTTGTTAGCAAGAGCCTCGATATCGAGATAGTCCTCATAATGTAAAAGGTCTTTGATGAGTTCTTTTCCCGTAGCGGTTTCTTGAACCAGACCGCCATTAAAGGTAATGACATAGTCTCCAGGATCCATCAGATGGAGTTCGTTTAAGAGTTTTGAAACGCCTGCAATGGGACGTCCAGTTGTAATGACAATTTTGACTCCCGCAGTCTTTGCATCTTGAATAGCTTGAAAAACATCTGGTGTGATCTCTTTTTTTGAATTGAGAAGTGTACCATCGATATCGATCGCAACTAATTTAATGGACATCCGTCTCTCCTGTAAAATAATCATTGGTGATGTAGGAAGTGAATTCCTCTACTTGCTTACTGAAAAGTCCATTAACCTCCAGCATTTCTTTTGGGAAATAGAAGCGGTTGTCCCCATAGCGAGTTCCTGCTAAAGCAGCGACGAGTGGAGACAACTGAGACAATTCAGCGAGACTCCCATCTTTTCGAATCATCTCGATCTGGGTCCGCGGTTTTTCAAGCTCTGGTCGATAAATATCGTAGGGCAGGTCGAAATTTTGATGAATAGCTGTGTAGTAGGTAGGATTAAACCCAACCTCTTTAATCAATTTTTCAAGGATTGCTAAGTCTTTTCGCTTATCTTCTGTAAATAGAATCGATTTAAAGACTTTCCGATTAATATAGCGCTGAGCAAGATCAGACAGGATGGTATCTGGACTATCCATCCAGACTTGGAAATAGGTATTCATCACACCGTCATCTAGGTTTAGGTAGTCTTGAATGGTGACCTCTTCTTCAAAAAATGGAATCAAGCGAGGTGAAGTCAGTTGAAAATACTCTTTCTGATCTGGATAAATGGTTCTGGCGCGTTTGAGTAGATTTTGAAGGAGGACTTCCATGGCACGAGTAGCCGGGTGGAAGTAGACCTGCATATACATTTGGTAACGGCTGACCACGTAATCCTCGACAGCATGCATGCCATTTTGTTGGAAGGCAATGCCATTTTCAATCGGTCGAATGACGCGCAAAATACGGGTCAAGTCAAATTTTCCATAGGAAGCACCCGTAAAGTAGGCATCTCGTAGCAAATAATCCATCCGGTCCACATCAATTTGACTAGAAATCAATTGCACCACTTGTTTATTGGGGTAGGTATGATCAATGACGCTGGCTACACGATTTGGAAAATCAGGTGCTACCTGTAAGAGGATCTGATTGACCTCCGTCTCTGGACTGGTGATGATCAGCTGGGTCATTTTTTCATGATCCGTCCCAAAGAGTCCTTCGAAGGTATGGGAATAGGCACCATGTCCAATGTCATGAAGAAGAGCAGCTGTCATGGTCAGTAAGTTTTCATCAGAATTCCATTGCTCTGCATACTTTTCCTCAAAAATAGACAGAATGCGTCTTGAAATTTCATAGGCACCAAGACAGTGAGAAAAACGACTATGCTCCCCACCGTGGAAGGTAAATCCAGATGTCCCTAGTTGTTTGATGCGGCGTAGTCGTTGAAATTCTTTACTATTTATTAATTGATAAATGATGGGATGATCCACATGAACGTAATCATGCACAGGATCGCGAAAGACTTTTTCATTCATGGGTCTATTATAGCAAAAAAAAGCCTATTTTGCGATCTAGAGGCTAACGGGGGCAGTCAAAATACGTAAAATTTGATAAAATAGTTAAGTAAGGAAAGAATAAGAAGGAGACAAAGATGCAGATTCGAATTCAAAATACCATTCGATTTGGAGAAGAAATGGAAATCGTTGATCAGTACTATCAAGGAGAATGGAAGGAAAAAGCAGGTTTTCAATATCTCTTGTATACCAATGAAGAAGATGAAAAGGTTGCTTTGAAATTTTCCAACGATGAATTGATCATGACACGATTCTCAAGTCCTAAATCCATCATGCGTTTTTATAAAAATGAAGATGGTGGGGCAATCATCCCAACTCCAATGGGTATTCAGCAATTTTTGATTACAACAGACCTCTTTCAATTAGAGGAAGGGAATTTGCAGCTCTCTTATCGCTTATTAACTCTCGATGGAGAGCAGGAATTTGCCAATTACCAATTATTGGTTGAATGGGAAGAGTAGGCCTCATCAATTATTAGAGGTCTTGCTTGCTTTATTCTATAAAAATGGTATAATAAAAGCACTCAAGGGAGTAGCTGGCGGATTTCCGCGATAGTGTCGTCATTACGAAATTATTTCCGGCACTATATTAAACGGCGAGACTTGTTTTTTCAAACAGGTCTCTTTTTTGTGCAAAAGAGACCTAGTAGAAAGTTATAAGGAGGAAACTATTTTGTCAAAAGAACAAAATAAAGCTTTGTTTTATACACAGAGTAAAGAAGAAGTTCTAAAGGAATTGGACTCTTCAATCGAAGGCTTGTCAACTGCTCAAGCTCAAGAACGTTTAGCGACTTATGGTCATAATGAACTGGACGAAGGTGAAAAACGTAGCCTCTTGTCTAAGTTTATCGATCAGTTTAAAGATTTGATGATTATCATCTTGCTGATCGCCGCAGCTCTCTCTGTGATTACAGAAGGAATGGACGGCCTTACAGATGCTATGATCATCTTAGCCGTTGTTGTTTTGAACGCAGCCTTTGGTGTCTACCAAGAAGGACAAGCAGAAGCAGCTATCGAAGCACTGAAAAACATGTCTAGTCCATTAGCGCGTGTCCGCCGTGATGGTCACGTGATTGAAATTGATTCCAAAGAATTGGTCCCGGGTGATATCGTTCTTCTGGAAGCTGGAGATGTGGTTCCTGCTGATATGCGCTTGTTAGAAGCAGCTTCTCTTAAAATCGAAGAAGCAGCTCTTACAGGGGAATCGGTTCCAGTTGAAAAAGATGTGACTGGCCTTGTTGAGGCAGATGCTGGTATCGGAGACCGTGTCAATATGGGTTACCAAAACTCGAACGTAACCTATGGTCGTGGTACTGGGGTTGTGACCAACACAGGTATGTATACAGAAGTTGGTAAGATTGCAGATATGTTGGCCAATGCCGATGAAACGGAAACACCATTGAAGCAAAGTTTGGAACAACTCTCTAAAGCCTTGACTTACCTCATTGTAGCTATTGCTGCAGTGACTTTCCTGGTTGGTGTCTTCGTTCGTGGGGAACATCCATTAGAAGGTTTGATGGTTGCAGTAGCCCTTGCGGTTGCGGCGATTCCAGAAGGTCTTCCTGCCATTGTAACCATCGTTCTCTCTTTGGGAACAACAACCCTTGCCAAACGCAATTCGATTGTTCGTAAATTGCCAGCCGTTGAAACACTTGGTTCAACAGAAATCATCGCATCTGATAAAACAGGTACTTTGACCATGAACCAAATGACGGTTGAAAAAGTGTATACCAACGGTCAATTACAAAGTGCAGCAACCGAAATTGGAGCAAGCAACAATACACTTCGCATCATGAACTTTGCCAATGATACCAAAGTGGATCCATCTGGTAAGTTGATTGGGGACCCAACAGAGACTGCTTTGGTACAGTTTGGTTTAGACCACAATTTTGATGTTCGTGAAGCCTTGAAGGATGAGCCACGTGTAGCTGAATTGCCATTTGACTCTGACCGTAAGCTTATGTCTACGATCCATAAGGAAGCTGACGGTTCATACTTTATCGCTGTCAAGGGGGCTCCTGACCAATTGCTCAAACGTGTGACGCGTATTGAAGTCAATGGGGAAGTTCGCCCAATCACAGAAGAAGACAAACAAGCTATCCTTGCTACCAACAAAGACTTGGCCAAACAAGCCCTTCGTGTCTTGATGATGGCTTATAAGACAAGCAACGAAATCCCAACTTTGGAATCTGAAATCGTTGAGTCTGACCTGATCTTCTCTGGTTTGGTCGGAATGATTGACCCTGAGCGTCCAGAAGCAGCAGAAGCGGTTCGTGTCGCTAAGGAAGCGGGTATCCGTCCAATCATGATCACGGGTGACCACCAAGATACAGCAGAAGCTATTGCCAAACGTCTTGGAATCATCGATCCAAATGATACAGAAGACCATGTCTTCACAGGGGCTGAGTTGAATGAACTCTCTGACGAAGAATTCCAAAAAGTCTTCAAACAATACTCTGTCTATGCGCGTGTATCACCTGAACACAAGGTTCGTATCGTGAAAGCTTGGCAAAATGAAGGAAAAGTTGTTGCCATGACAGGGGATGGGGTCAACGATGCACCATCACTTAAGACAGCTGACATTGGTATTGGTATGGGGATTACAGGTACAGAGGTTTCTAAGGGGGCTTCAGACATGGTCCTTGCAGATGATAACTTTGCAACCATTATCGTAGCGGTAGAAGAAGGACGTAAGGTCTTCTCAAATATCCAAAAATCTATCCAATACCTCTTGTCTGCCAATATGGCTGAGGTCTTCACCATCTTCTTTGCAACCCTCTTTGGATGGGATGTTCTTCAACCAGTACATCTTCTCTGGATCAACTTGGTAACAGATACTCTTCCAGCCATCGCTCTTGGTGTGGAACCAGCTGAGCCAGGTGTTATGACCCACAAACCTCGTGGACGTAAATCTAACTTCTTTGACGGTGGAGTCTTCGGAGCCATTCTTTATCAAGGTGTCTTCCAAACCATGCTCGTTCTTGGTGTTTATGGCTGGGCCTTACTCTCTCCAGAACATGCGACTCGTGCCGAAATCCATGCAGACGCTTTGACCATGGCATTTGCAACTCTTGGTTTGATCCAATTGCTCCATGCCTTTAATGTTAAATCGGTTTACCAATCTATCTTTAAAGTGGGACTCTTCAAGAACAAGACCTTTAACTGGTCGATTCCAGTTGCCTTTGTTCTCTTGATGGCGACCATTATTGTCCCTGGATTTAACAAACTCTTCCATGTGTCTCATTTGAGTTTGACACAATGGTTAGCTGTTATGATTGGTTCGCTCTTGATTGTTGTTCTCGTTGAAATTGTCAAAGCCGTTCAACGTGCACTTGGAAAAGATAAAAACGCTATTTAAACATAAAAAAAAGTCATCTTTGGATGGCTTTTTTTGCGGGTAAAATAGACTGGGCATATTTCTTGAGGTAAGAGTGGATGTTGAGAAACCGATAAGGAAAAGAACTGATTGTTAAGATACTTAATGTAAGGTTTCTCATTTCAGAACTAAAGTGGTTACTTTTTTGAAATGAGAATAGTGCCGTCCTATTTTTATAATTTTAATATGATCATAGCTTGAGAAAATTCATGTTTAAGTTTTTTCTTTTTGTAGGCTTTAAATTCTGGAAGGTCTTTAATTTTGCGATAGCGTTTGTAGGGATCATAGCGCTTTGAAAAATCAAATTCGGGGAAATCTTCAAAAAATTGTTTGCAGAGCTCCCATTCTCGGATATAGCCTAAAGGTCTTGCATGATAGGTGATGGTGTCAATAGTTGTCGTTGGAATTCGGCGGTGGCTATGACCAAAAATGACGTCTTTGACAGGATATTGTCTAAAAAGCTCGTGAAAGGCTTGGCTCCCTAAAAAAGCATTAAAGCGTTCAAAATAAGGGTGACGCAGGAGAAACTGACTGTGAGGAACAAAGTGCATGGCGATAATCAAGGGTTGATTTACACGCATGAGCTCTTGTTCCAGCTCTTGCAAAAGATTTTTGGTAATGGCTGGATCAGATCCCATTCGTTGGAGGCGTCTATCAAACCAAAACAGATTTTTGGTTTGAAGATGTTTTTGGGGAGAGAGAGTAGGAACAAAGCTGTAGTCATACCAGCCAGAAAAGGCAAGGAGTGTATGCTTTGAAAAAGGAATCTTTTGAAATTCAAAAGGTCTCATGGCTTCTTCTGATAGGCCCAGCATATCATGATTTCCCAAGCTAAAGGACACTGGGAGGTGACATTGGAGTTGGACTAAAAATTTTTGTGAGGTTTCTCCAAAGCCATTAGCAATATCTCCTGCTATATGGAGATGTTGAACCTGTTGGTCCTTGAGAAGAGTAATAAGGGTCTCCAATTCTTCTTCGCCGAAGTTGTTCGAATCAATATGTAAATCGGACATAAAAGCTACTGTTGTCATGCTACCAGTCTAGCATAAGAGCATCTTTTTTTCTAACAATTAGGTTACAAATGAATAGAAAAATGCTGAAAAAAAGCTGGGTTAGTTGTGGTAAACTTGCAGATCCAATATTGGAAGGTGGGCAAATAGTGAAGGTTATGATATAATAGACTAGATACATAGAAAGAGGTACTTATGGATATTTCAGAAATTCGTCAAAAAATTGACGCAAATCGTGAAAAATTAGCTTCTTTCAGGGGGTCTCTTTGACTTAGAGGCGTTGGAAGAAGAAATTGCCATTTTAGAAAATAAAATGACAGAACCTGATTTTTGGGATGATAACATTGCTGCGCAAAAAACATCTCAAGAATTAAATGAACTCAAGCAGACCTATGAAAATTTCCATCAAATGGTGGATCTCTTTGATGAGTCAGAAATCTTACTGGACTTTTTGGCAGAAGACGATTCGGTCAAAGAAGAATTGATCGAGAAGTTGGAGGAGCTGGATAAACGTATGACCAGCTATGAGATGACCTTGCTATTGTCTGAACCCTATGACAATAATAATGCCATCCTAGAAATCCACCCAGGTTCAGGAGGAACAGAAGCTCAGGACTGGGGCGACATGCTTCTTCGGATGTATACTCGTTTTGGAAATGCTCATGGCTTCAAGGTTGAAGTCTTGGACTATCAGGCTGGAGATGAGGCTGGAATCAAGTCTGTGACCTTATCTTTTGAAGGGCCTCATGCGTACGGCCTTCTGAAATCTGAAATGGGTGTTCATCGTTTGGTTCGGATCTCTCCATTTGACTCTGCTAAACGGCGTCATACCTCCTTTACATCTGTTGAGGTTATGCCTGAGTTAGACGATACCATCGAAGTCGAAGTTCGTGACGATGATATCAAGATGGATACCTTCCGCTCAGGTGGAGCTGGTGGACAAAACGTCAACAAAGTTTCTACAGGGGTACGCTTGACCCACATTCCGACAGGGATTGTTGTTGCTTCTACTGTGGACAGGACTCAGTACGGAAACCGTGATCGAGCAATGAAGATGTTGCAAGCTAAACTCTATCAATTAGAGCAAGAGAAAAAGGCAGCAGAAGTGGATTCTCTAAAAGGGGATAAAAAAGAAATCACCTGGGGAAGTCAAATCCGTTCCTATGTCTTTACCCCATACACCATGGTTAAGGATCACCGGACCAACTACGAAGTAGCGCAGGTGGACAAGGTGATGGATGGAGATATCGATGGCTTTATCGATGCCTACCTTAAATGGCGTCTCCAGTAATCTACATGGAATAACCCAGAAAAGAATGAAAGGAATTTCATTACATGTCAATGATTGAAATGAAAGATGTTGTCAAAAAATACGACAACGGGACAACAGCTCTTCGGGGAGTATCTGTTCGTATTGAACCAGGAGAATTTGCCTACATTGTAGGACCTTCTGGTGCAGGAAAGTCGACCTTTATTCGACTTTTATACCGTGAAGTCAAACACGATAAAGGAACACTGAAAGTTGCTGATTTTGATTTGGATAAAATCAAAAAACGTGATGTTCCAATGTTGCGACGCAATGTGGGAGTGGTTTTCCAAGATTATAAATTACTGCCAAAGAAGACTGTTTATGAAAATATTGCCTATGCTATGCAAGTTATTGGAGAGCGTCGTCGCAATATTAAAAAGCGCGTTATGGAAGTTTTGGATCTTGTTGGGTTGAAACACAAGGTCCGCTCATTCCCGAATGAATTGTCCGGTGGGGAGCAACAACGGATCGCGATTGCGCGGGCTATCGTCAATAATCCGAAAGTCTTGATTGCGGATGAACCAACGGGTAACTTGGACCCAGATAATTCATGGGAAATCATGAATCTTTTGGAGCGAATTAATTTGCAAGGGACTACAGTATTGATGGCGACCCACAATAGTCAAATTGTAAATACTTTACGTCACCGTGTCATCGCGATTGAAAATGGTCGTGTAGTGCGTGATGAAGCGGAAGGAGAGTACGGATACGATGATTAGAAGATTTTTCCGACACTTAATCGAGTCGCTTAAAAGCTTGAAACGAAATGGTTGGATGACGATTGCAGCGGTCAGCTCAGTCATGATTACCCTTAGTTTGGTTGCTATTTTCGCCTCTGTTATTGCCAATACCATCAAGCTTTCAGATGATATTCAAAACAGTGTGCGGGTTGTAGTATACATGCGCAAAGATATTCAAGATCAGAGCGAGCAGATTGAAAAAGACGGTCAAACCGTGACCAATGAAAACTACCATAAGGTCTACGATGCTCTGACAGCCATGAAACATGTTGATAAGGTTGATTTTTCTAGCAAGGAAGAACAGTACGATAAACTGATCAAAACGGCTGGGAACAACTGGAAGATTTTTGATGGAGATGCCAATCCTCTCTACGATGCTTATTATGTAGAAACAACAGCTCCTAAATATGTAAAGCAAGTTTCGGCTGATGCCAAAAAAATTGAGGGAGTTTCTGAGGTTAAAGATGGTGGGGTAGATACCCAACGCTTGTTTGCACTAGGAACTTTTATCCGAAACTGGGGATTGATCGGTGTAGCTTTATTGATCTTCATCGCAGTTTTCTTGATTTCTAATACCATTCGGATTACCATCATTTCACGTAGTCGTGAGATTAAGATTATGCGACTGGTAGGAGCAAAAAATGGCTATATTCGTGCCCCATTCCTTTTAGAAGGTGCTTGGATCGGTCTCTTGGGAGCCTTGGTTCCTTCAGCTTTGGTCTTCTATGTTTATAATGTTGTTTATACATCTATGAACAATAACTTGGCAGATCAAAACTTGTATCTCTATAGTCCACATGTCTTGGTACCGATTATGGTGGGGGGGCTCTTTGGATTAGGAATTTTGATAGGGGCGATTGGTTCTTCAATCTCTATGAGACGTTTTCTTAAAATATAATAAAAAAGCAAGTTCGCACTTGCTTTTTTGTATACTTTTATTAGGACAGGAAGGAGGATACATGCCTCTTTAAGATTGTCTAAAAAAGGGATTGAACATCTTCTCGTGACCAATAGAAGTTTCAGGGCCATGACCGGGATAGACGGTATAGGAAGATGGAAGAGTAAAGAGTTCTTCTCTGATACTGCTAAGTAACTGTGCTGCGTTCCCTGTTGGAAGATCGGTCCGTCCAATGGTTTCGCGAAAAAGGGCGTCACCGGATAGAATCAGGTGATCCTCAGGAAAGACGATAGAGACCCCTCCTGCAGAGTGGCCTGGTGTCTCCAGAACATAAAAGTGGAAATCGGCTATTTGGTAATCAGAGCGAATGTCATAAAGGAAGTCTGCATCCTTGCATACAATATCTTCTAAATCCGCATGCCGATCCAAACCAGATAAATTATCGACAGGAGAAGACAACCAACTGGCTTCTGCTGAATGGACATAAACAGGTGGGAAATGATAGGTCTGACGAACCTTTTCAAGACTCATAATGTGATCGTAATGTGTATGGGTTAAAAGAATTGCTACGATTGGTTTACCGATACGATCAATTTGTTTTTGAATGGTTGCCCAGTCGCTACCTGGATCGACAAGAATGAGGGAGTGTTCATTTTCAAGGTAGTAGGTGTTTTCATAAGCTACAGGATTAACGGTACGATAGATTTTCATAAGGACTCCTTTCTAGAATAGTGTATCAAATTGCAAGGAAAATAACAGGATTGAAGTCAGCCTGAAAGGAGAAAAAAATCTGCAGAGCTTGCTCAAACGTGATATAATTTTAAGTACTATGACAAGACAGAAACGGAAATATGCCATTGTGGATCTGGAAGCGACCAGTGCTGGAAGCAATGCTAAGATCATTCAGGTTGGGATTGTCATCATCGAAGATGGGAGGATTACGCAATCCTATGAGACGGATGTGAATCCCCATGAACGATTGGATGAGCATATCAAACAATTGACTGGCCTGACAGATGCTCGCTTGAAAAAAGCACCAGAGTTTGCACAAGTGGCAAAAGAAATTTTTGAATTAATAGAAGATGCCGTCTTTGTGGCCCATAATGTCAAATTTGATGCGAATTTATTGGCAGAGGCCCTCTTTTGGGAAGGATTTGAGCTAACGACTCCTCGGATTGATACGGTTGAATTGTCTCAAATTTTCTATCCGACTTTAGAACGCTACAATTTAGGAGCACTTGCGGCTGAGTTGGAAATTGAGTTGCATCATGCTCACTCTGCTCTAGCGGATGCTATGGCAACAGCCCAGCTGCTGTTGAAATTGAGAGAAAAAATTGCGAGCTTACCAAGAGGATTGATCGAAAAACTTCTTTCGATGGCAGATTGTTTGATATATGAATCACGACTCTTAATAGAAGATGCGTTTGAAGACAGTAGTCTTTTTTTACCAGCTCATTTAGTAGAAGTTCATGGACTCTACCTGCGAAAGCCACAGCAGTTCTTAGAAAGTCGTCATTTGTCTAAACAGTTTGAACTCAATATGCAGCTGTTGGGAATGGAAGCTTATCCAGAGCAGAGAGAATTTGTTGCCTTTATCGAGGACAGTTTGCACCAGCCGCTTCCAAGTTTTATCGAGGCGCCAACGGGTATTGGGAAGACCTACGCCTATCTATTAACGCTTTTGGCCAAAACCTCCAAGCGCATTCTTGTGAGTGTTCCAACTAAAATTCTTCAGGATCAAATTATGAAGAAGGAAGGAAAGACCATCCAAGATCTTTTCCAAATTCCCTTTCATAGCCTGAAAAGTCCTAAGGATTACATCCAACTCGATAAATTTTATGAGGCCTTACAAAGTGAGTCAGATAACGGGATGATTCGACGCTTTAAAATGCAACTCTTGGTTTGGCTGACGATGACAGAAACGGGAGAGTTCAGTGAAATTGGCCAACTCTATCGTCATCTTCATTTTGTTTCTGAGATATGCCACGATGGCCAATTGTCGAAGCGTTCCCTTTTTTATCAGGAAGATTTTTGGCGTCTCGGCCAGGAAAAAGTGAAAACCAGCCGGGTGATTCTGACCAATCATGCCTATCTGTTAACCCGTCTAGAAGATGATAAGAGTCTACTTCAAGACTCTGTTCTGGTAGTGGATGAAGCGCAAAAACTCTTTTTTGCTTTAGAGCAATTTTCACAAAGAGAAGAAAACTTGCAATCTCTTCTTCTAAGCTTGCAACACGCCATCGAAGAGGAGAAAGATCTTCTGCAGCGACGGTTGCTGGAGAGTATTCAATTTGAACTAAATGCCTGCTCAAAAGAAGTCCTACAAGGAAAAGCAGCGATCTTATCAGATCAAACGGTGGCAAAAATTCGACAGGATGTATCGGAATTAAAAAACGAATCTCTAGAGAATCTAAGGGAATTGTTTGATGAGCGCTACCAAACCTTTTGGATGGATAAAGAAGTGGTTGAAAGCCACCAGATTCTTCGTCTCCATGGTGGAGTTGAGGACTTACTATCCTTTAAGGAGTTTGTGCCTGAAGAGGTGCCCGTGCTCTTTGTATCAGCGACGATCGCTATCAGTAAAAAGGTGCATTTACCTGCTCTTTTAGGATACCAAGAGCAGCAAATTTACCGGGTGCCAATAACAGTCAAACAACACCAGGAATTGTTGGTGCCGATAGATTTCCCAGATGTCGTTTCTTTATCTTCCGTGGAGTATGCAGGAGAGATTTGTCAGCTCATCGATGAACTCCTTCCTTTAAGAAAACCAATTTTTCTTTTGTTTACCTCAAAAGAATTGTTATTGGAGACGTCAAACGCATTGAAGTTTCCTCATTTGGCCCAGTATCGAAATGGCGATGCAGCTAATATTAAGCGACGATTTGACCGAGGAGAAAGCTCTATTTTATTGGGAACAGGAAGCTTCTGGGAGGGAGTCGATTTTTCCCAACAAAAAGAAGTAATTCAAATGATCACGCGCCTTCCTTTTGATAACCCCAAAGATTACATGGTTCAAAAACTGAATACCCAACTCAGAGAACAGGGGAAAAATCCCTTTTATGACTATAGCCTTCCGGTCGCGATTTTAAGATTAAAACAGGCTATTGGGAGAACCAGCCGTTTTCAAGACCAGGAATCGTTGGTCCTCTTATTGGACCAGCGGGTGGTGACCAAACGATATGGAAAACAAATTTTAGATGGTTTGCAACAAGTGTTGCCCCTTCAGACGACTGTGAGAGAGCGGCTTGTTGAGCAAGCAGCTGATTTTTTTGAAAGGAATTGAGAGAATGAAAAATAAGGGATTTGGACTAGCAATTGCATTCGTACTGGCTCTTTGTGCCATGTTTTTTGGAAATTTCTTTCCCATCATTGGCTCCAGTGTCTTTGCTTTGATTTTAGGAATTGTCCTCAATGAATTAGTAGATTTACCAGAGAATTCACGACCAGGACTGAACTGGTCCGGTAAGAAATTATTGCAGTATTCGATTATTTTTATGGGATTTAGCTTGCCGATTGCGACGGTTGCCTCTACAGGCTTGTCTTCTTTGAAGATTAGTCTGCCAACGATAACAGTTGCCTTTCTAGCAGCGATTATCTTTGGGAAAGTCTTCCATCTGAAATCTCATCTACGGACCTTAATTGGGTTTGGAACAGCTATTTGTGGTGGATCTGCTATCGCAGCAGCTGCGCCGATCATTGAAGCAGACGAAGAGGAAATTGCCTTATCTATGTCAACCATCTTCTTCTTCAACATTTTGGCTGTCTTTATCTTTCCAGTATTAGGGCATATATGGCATATGTCTAATTTTCAATTTGGCCTCTGGTCAGGAACAGCCATTAACGATACGTCATCTGTTGTAGCAGCAGCGTTTTCCTACAGTAAAGCGGCGGGTGAAATGGCTACAATTGTTAAGTTAACACGAGCTCTTATGATTGTACCGGTCTGTTTGGGCTTGATCGGTTTAAAATGGTATCGGAGTAAACAACAAGGAAGAAACAAAGGAATGTTAAAAAAAATTATTCCTTGGTTCATCATCTGGTTTATTGTGGCTTCTATCCTTTCATCTATCGGCTTGGTACCTAAAGTGGTTCTTCCTTATCTAAAGGACCTTTCTCACCTCTTTATGGCCATGGCCTTAGTCGGAATCGGAAGCAAGGTTTCTTGGAAACAGTTCCGTGCAGCAGGAGCAGCCCCCCTTCTGGTAGGGTTGATTGCTTGGTTTTGTGTAGCCGGATCTAGCTTAATTCTACAGATGCTATTCTACTAAATTATTTACCATTCTAACAGAAAGGAACGTGAATGAAGAAAAATCATTTTTGGGATATCCACCTGGATTATTCGATCATTGGGATTGTTCTCACCCTTCTCATGATTGGGATTTTATCTGTTTATGTAGCAGTTTCTCATGACTATCCCCAAATGGTCTGGTCTTTTTTGGGACAACAATTGGCTTGGATTGGCATGGGGTGTGTTGTTTGCTTGATTGTCACGATATTTAGCACGAAATTTCTATGGAAAATCACTCCCTTTCTTTACCTACTTGGCTTGATCTTGATGGTCCTTCCTCTTATCTTTTATAATCCAAACTTGGTAGCTTCAACAGGAGCTAAAAACTGGGTGGCTTATGGAAACATCACCTTATTTCAGCCTTCAGAATTTATGAAAATTCCTTTCATTCTAATGCTGTCACGCTCCATTGTCCGATTTTTACAACGAAATAAGGGGCGTGAGCGCTGGTTGCGACAAGATTGGCTTTTGATTCTAGAGTTGACGATCTATACGATTCCTGTCTTTGCCTTATTGGCTCTCCAACAGGATTTGGGAACAGCCTTAGTATTTTTGGCGATCTTTGCTGGCTTAGTCCTGATTTCAGGAGTTTCTTGGAAAATCATTTTACCAGTGGTCTTGTTCATTGTTGGAGGCCTTGCTGGCTTTCTCTTCCTCTTTTTATCAGAAGGTGGTCGTGCTTTTCTTCACCAGCAATTAAGAATGCCAACCTACCAAATCAATCGGATTTTGGCTTGGTTAAATCCTTTTGATTACGCACAAACGACAACCTACCAGCAAGCGCAAGGACAGTTAGCTATTGCTAGTGGGGGCGTGTCAGGCCAGGGATTTAATGTTTCCAATTTATTAGTTCCTGTGCGGGAAAGTGATATGATTTTTACTGTAATAGCAGAAGATTTTGGTTTTGTTGGCTCACTTGTACTTCTGATTTTATACGTTTTTTTGATTTATCGAATTTTAAAAATTACCCTCCAGTCCAATAACCAGTTTTATACCTATATTTCCATTGGATTTATTATGATGCTGGTCTTTCATATTTTTGAAAATGTCGGAGCAGTGACTGGTCTTCTCCCCTTGACGGGGATTCCCCTCCCCTTTATCTCACAAGGTGGATCGTCTATTATTAGTAATCTAATTGGTGTTGGACTGGTTCTCTCAATTTACAATCATAGTAGCAAAAAGAAAGAGCCAGAGGAAGGGGTGCCAATCCGTAAAAAAGTTGTCCTTAAGAGGGCGCAATAGAAAGAAGGAATGTAGATGAAAAAAGTAGCAACTATTTTAGCAAACGGTTTTGAAGAAATTGAAGCTTTGACCATTGTCGATGTTTTGAGACGAGCTGGTATCGACTGTGACCTCATTGGTATGGAAGAAACGGTCACAGGTTCTCATCAGATCACTGTGGAAGTAGATCGCCTCTGGAATGGAGACCTGTCAGATTATGATGGAATCTTCTTACCAGGTGGGATGCCAGGAGCCGCAAATTTGCGGGATAATCCGGAATTGATTGCAGCTCTTCAAGAAGAAAGTAGGAAGGGAAAAATCATCTCTGCGATTTGTGCAGCACCAATTGTCTTGGCGCGTGCCGGCCTCTTAAAAGAAAAAAACTATACGTGTTACGATGGTTTTGAAGAAGAGATTCAAGACGGCCACTATCAGAAAGAAACAGTGGTGAAAGACGGTAATCTCCTGACCAGTCGAGGTCCTTCAACTGCTCTTGCCTTAGCCTATGCCTTGGTAGAGCAATTTGGAGGAGATGCCCAAAGCCTTCGTAAAGGAATGCTCTATCAAGACGTCTTTGGGGATGCTTAAAAGAGCTCTTTTTGACACCGTTTTTTCTGGTGAAAGATCACATTCTATGACAGAAAATGACTTCTTTTTGATTTAAAATGAAATGACCGTAAAAAATGGCTAAAATCCCCCTAAATGAGGGTTTTAGCTTATTTTTTTTGTCCATTTGTGGTATAATATTGACTATGAATTATCATGATTTTATATGGGATCTTGGTGGGACGCTATTGGATAATTACGAAACGTCCACAAATGCCTTTGTAGCGACATTGAAGGACTTTCACATCCAAGCCGATCATGATTCTGTTTATGTAGCATTAAAAATCTCAACACAGGATGCAATTCAAACTTTTGCACCTCATATTTCCAATTTTCGTACGGAATACAAGAAAAAAGAAGCCTTGGGCTTGCAAGAGCCGGTCTTATTTGAGGGGGCAAAAGAGTTACTAGAAGAGATACAAGCACATGGAGGACGCCATTTTTTGGTATCTCATCGGGATCGCCAAGTTCTGACCCTTATTGAACAGACAGGCATTGCCCCCTTCTTTACGGAGATTGTAACAGCAGACGAGGGATTTCCTCGAAAACCAGATCCAGCCTCTATGCTTTATTTGAAGGAAAAATATGGCATTCAAGATGGTTTGGTCATCGGAGATCGTCCGATCGATATAGAAGCTGGGGAGGCTGCAGGGCTTTCGACCTATTTATTTGATTCCATGCCACACTTACACCAGTTTATATTTGAATAGAAAAGGGAAATTATGACAGAGGATAAACAGCAAGAAAATCAAGCACAAGAATATGACGCCAGTCAGATTCAGGTCTTGGAAGGACTAGAAGCCGTTCGGATGCGTCCGGGGATGTATATTGGATCTACCTCAAAAGAAGGTCTTCATCATCTGGTCTGGGAAATCGTAGATAACTCGATTGACGAAGCCTTAGCCGGTTTTGCTAGCCATATTGAAGTTTTCATTGAAGCAGATAATTCTATCACGGTTGTCGATGATGGTCGTGGGATCCCCGTGGATATCCAAGAAAAGACAGGTCGACCTGCCGTTGAAACTGTCTTTACCGTGCTTCACGCCGGAGGAAAATTCGGCGGAGGCGGTTACAAGGTTTCTGGTGGTCTTCACGGGGTAGGGTCATCCGTTGTGAATGCCCTCTCTACATCCCTCGATGTTCGCGTCTATAAAAATGGTAGTATCCATTACCAAGAGTATCGACGTGGACACGTTGTGGATGATTTGAAAGTTATCGGGGAGACAGATCGGACAGGGACAACTGTTCACTTTATTCCAGACCCAGAAATCTTCACGGAAACAACCGAGTATGATTTTGAAAAATTAAATAAACGGATTCAAGAACTAGCCTTTTTGAATCGTGGCTTGCGTATTTCTTTGACGGATAAGCGAGAAGGCTTGGAGCAAGAAAAGCATTACCACTACGAAGGTGGGATCTCTAGTTACGTCGAATACATCAATGAAAACAAAGATGTCATCTTTGAAAAACCAATTTACACAGATGGTGAAATGGATGATATTACAGTTGAAGTAGCTATGCAATATACCACAGGCTACCATGAGACGGTCATGAGTTTTGCTAATAACATTCATACCCATGAAGGTGGGACGCATGAACAGGGCTTCCGTACAGCTCTCACTCGTGTGATCAATGATTATGCTAAGAAAAATAAGCTCTTAAAAGAAAACGAAGACAATCTAACTGGGGAAGATGTTCGAGAAGGCTTAACAGCAGTTATCTCGGTTAAACATCCTAATCCACAGTTTGAAGGACAAACTAAGACCAAACTTGGAAATTCAGAAGTTGTTAAAATTACCAATCGACTCTTTAGTGACGCCTTTTCTGATTTCCTTTTGGAAAATCCGCAAATTGCTAAGAAAATCGTCGAAAAAGGGATTTTAGCGGCGAAAGCTCGAGTAGCTGCTAAGCGAGCACGTGAGGTGACCCGTAAGAAATCAGGGCTTGAGATTTCCAACCTACCTGGTAAATTGGCAGATTGTTCTTCAAATAATCCACAAGAAACAGAACTCTTTATCGTCGAAGGGGATTCAGCCGGAGGATCTGCAAAATCCGGTCGGAATCGGGAATTTCAAGCGATTCTCCCAATTCGTGGTAAGATCTTGAACGTTGAAAAAGCAAGTATGGACAAAATTCTAGCCAATGAAGAAATTCGTAGCCTATTTACAGCAATGGGAACTGGATTTGGTGCAGAATTTGATGTTACAAAAGCGCGTTATCAAAAATTAGTGATCATGACCGATGCCGATGTCGATGGCGCTCATATCCGAACTCTTCTATTGACCTTGATCTATCGCTATATGAAACCGGTCTTGGAGGCGGGATATGTTTATATCGCACAACCACCGATCTATGGGGTCAAAGTGGGTAGTGAAATTAAAGAATATATCCAACCAGGTGCTAACCAAGAAGCAGAATTAGCTGCAGCCTTGGAACGCTATTCAGAAGGTCGCTCAAAACCAACTATCCAACGATACAAAGGTCTTGGAGAAATGGATGATCACCAACTGTGGGAAACAACTATGAACCCTGAACATCGTTTGATGGCGCGTGTATCTGTAGATGATGCTGCTGAAGCAGATAAAATTTTTGATATGTTGATGGGAGATCGAGTAGAACCCCGTCGTGAGTTTATCGAAGAAAACGCTGAATATAGTACACTCGATGTATAAAATTCAACGAACGCTTCCCATTAATGGATATTTTATGGTATAATTACTAGGATTACGTTCAAGTAATACGATGAAGGAGTTTTTATATGTCTAGTGGACTAATTATTCTCATCATTGTTGTAGCCCTCATCTTAATTGTAGGATATGTGGTTGCAGTGATTTTGAGAAAACGGAACGAAGCCTTACTGGCTGCACTGGAAGAAAGAAAAGAAAAGTTATACAACCTTCCAGTCAACGATGAAGTAGAGGCTGTGAAAAACATGCATTTGATTGGTCAAAGTCAAATTGCATTTCGTGAATGGAATCAAAAATGGGTAGATTTATCCTTAAATTCATTTGCTGATATTGAAAACAATTTGTTTGAAGCGGAAGGCTTTAATAATTCATTCCGTTTCATGAAGGCTAAACAAGCCATTAATAATATCGAGAGTCAGATCCAGCTAATTGATGAAGATATCAAGTCGATCCGCCAAGCCCTTTCTGATCTGGAAGAGCAAGAGCAAAAGAATAGTGGCCGTGTGGTTCATGCCTTGGATATGTTTGAGAACCTACAAAAAGAAGTAACTTCAGATGTAGATCGCTATGGTAGTGCTCTTTCTGAGATCGAAAAGCAAGTCGGCAATATTCAGTCTGAGTTTTCACAATTTGTGACTTTAAATTCCTCAGGAGATCCTGTTGAAGCAGCTGAAATCCTTGATACAGCTGAGAGTCACATCGTAGCATTGACACACATTGTTGAACGTGTACCAGAGATTGTCTCAGCTCTTCAGGCAAAACTTCCAGATCAATTAGAAGATTTGGAAAGTGGTTACCGTAAGCTTTTGGAATCAGGTTATCATTTCACAGAAACCGACATAGAATCTCGTTTCCAACAATTGCATGCTTCCTTGAAGAACAATATGGCAAATGTGTCAGCTCTTGAATTAGACAATGCTATTTACGAAAATGAGCAAATTCAAGAAGAAATTGATGCTTTGTATCACATCTTTACCCGTGAAATTGAATCACAAAAGGTTGTGAAAAAGTTGGTGAAACAACTGCCTGGTTATTTGAAACATGCAAAAGATAACAACAGCAACCTTGCAGCAGAAGTGGAACGTCTCGGTAAAACATTCGTCTTGAATGAATCTTTTAGCCAACAGTTAAAAGAGTTAGAAGCTGAGCTATCTTCACAAGAAGATGTGGTTGAGGATGCTTTGAAAGATTCATCTGAAACTCAAAAAGCTTATTCAATCTTGAAAGAAGAGCTAGAAGCAATCGAGGCTCGTTTGAAAGAAATTGAAGATGAACAAATCAACTTAAATGATTCTCTTTCAAAAATTGAGAAGGATGATGCTAACGCTCGCCAAAAAGCGAATATCTATGCGAATCGATTGCATGCGATCAAACGCTATATGGACAAGCGTAACTTGCCAGGAATCCCTCAAGAATTCTTGGAATTATTCTTCACAGCAAGCAATAATACAGAAGCTTTGATGGATGAATTAGAAGGCGAAAAGATAAACATTGAATCGACCAATCGTTTGTTAGAGATTTTGACTAATGATATGAATGAATTGGAAGAAGCAACGTATCGAATTGTACAAAATGCTACTTTAACGGAGCAGTTGTTGCAATATTCAAATCGCTATCGATCATTTGATGATCATGTCCAAGCAGCTTTTGATGAGTCACTTTATATTTTCGAAAGAGAATATGACTATGCGGCTTCCTTTAAAGTGATCTCAGATGCTTTAGAGATGGTAGAAGCTGGAGTGACTGATCGCTTTGTAACTTCATATGAAAAAACAAGGGAGCAAATTCGCTTCTAATAACAGAAAAATGACCTTTTAGGAGGTCATTTTTTTACAATCTTCAAATGATCAGTGAAACTTGAAATTTAAACCCTATTTTTGTATAGTAAGGAAGAAATAAGAAAGGAAAGCGATGAAAGAAATAACAGGTCTTCTCGTTATGGATGTAGATGGAACCTTGATCCGACAGGAAGGGATTGATCTACTAGCTCAAGTTGCTGGCGTGGGGGAAAAAGTTGCAAAGATTACAGCACAAGCAATGAATGGAAAGTTGGATTTTGCAACATCTTTAGAGGCGCGTGTCGCTTTATTGAAAGGATTAGAGACCTCTATCTTTCCGAAAATTTTGGAGCAGATTGAAGTCACACTGGGAGCAGATCGCTTGATCACGGAACTTCATCAAAGGGGTTACAAGGTTGGCCTTGTTTCAGGGGGATTTCATGAAGTCATCGATCCCATTGCGAGGTCTTTAGGAATTGATCTTGTCCGAGCCAACCGTTTGCAGACTTCTGATGGCCGTTTGACAGGGGAAGTCCTCGGTGAAATTGTGAGTCCTGAAATGAAAAAAGAGTCCCTCCTGATATGGGCGAGAGAAAATCATGTCCCAAGAAGCCAGACATTTGCTATGGGAGATGGTGCCAATGATCTTCTGATGATTGAAACAGCTGGTATCGGGATTGCCTTTATGGCAAAGCCAATCGTAGCTGAGCATGCCCCGTATCGTATCGAGAAGAGGGATTTAAGCCTTGTTCTTGAAATTTTAGACAAGTATAGAAAGGAAACAGCATGCATATCTTATTAGCACCGGATTCATTTAAAGAATCCTTATCCGCCAAACAAGTAGCAGAAGACTTAAAAAAAGGGTTTCAAGAGGCTCTACCAGATGCGACTTTTGACCTCCTTCCTATAGGGGATGGTGGCGAAGGAACCATGGAAACCCTAGCTGGAGTTCTGAATGTAACGGAGTACCAAACTCAAGTAACAGGACCATTTGGACAGCCCGTTTCAATGTCTTACTACCAAAAAGATGAGATGGCTTTTTTTGAGATGGCTTCACTTGTCGGTTTAGGCTCCATTCCAGCTGAAAAACGAAATCCTCTTGAACTGGAAACACGAGGAATTGGTGAACTTATTTTGCAATTGGTTAACCAAGGGGTTAAAACGATTTGTGTGGGAATTGGCGGTTCTGCAACGAATGATGGTGGGATTGGGATGGCAGCTGGATTAGGGGTAGCCTTCTATGATGATCAAGGCCATCTGCTTCGTCCTGTAGGGGCTTCGCTCGGTCGTGTGGCTAGAATAGATACCAGTGCGGTTCCAAAAGCTTTACAAGACATCGAGCTCCAAGTCTTAACGGATGTAACCAATCCTCTCTGTGGCAGTCAAGGAGCGACCTATATCTTTGGTGGGCAAAAAGGCTTGAATCCCCTTCTGTTTCCAGCTGTTGATCAGGCTATGCAGGATTTTTACCAGCTTGCTGATGCACGAATATTGTCCATGCCTGGCGCCGGAGCTGGAGGTGGGATGGCTGCTGGCTTGGTCGCTTTTGCGGGAGGTCAGATTTCATCTGGAATTGAGAAAAGCCTCGATTTGATTGACTTTGATCACAAAGTACATAAAGCTGATCTGGTCGTCGTTGGGGAAGGTAGGATGGATCTCCAATCCCTTTCAGGGAAGGCACCTATCGGGGTGGCCAAACGAACACCAGAGAAGATCCCAGTGATAGCTATTTGTGGTAGCTTAGCGGAGGATTTGCCAGCTTTTCCTAGTCATCACATTGAAGCTGCCTTCTCTATCGTACCTGGTCCTTGTGAGGTAGCAGATGCACTCGCTCATGCTGAAAGAAATCTGGTTTCCTGCGCTAGAAATATTGGGAACCTTTTAAAAATGAAAGCAAACTAAAAAACCAATGGAAAAGGGATGTTCCCTTCCATTGGTTTTTCTTTAGCTAAAGAGACGTTTCCAAAATGATTTCTTTTCTGGACTGGCAGTCTCTTCTTTCTTTTCAAATAAATTTGGATACTGGAGATTCATGTCTGTTGGTGAAATTCCAGATGGGTGGTCAGTATGGATGATGAGACCAAAGGGAGAATGACGACAGTCATCCGAAACGATGCTTGCCACAAGTCCAAGATCCTTGGTTTTTTTCAAATATTGTAGCTGGCTGCCTTCATCTAAAGCTGGGGAGATCTTGACCAAAACAGGATGAAAGCGATCTGAAATATCAGTGAGGATTGTCGAATACTGCTCCAGGTACATCTTGTCCCTTGCCTCCTCCAAGGTGCATGAAGCAATCACCCGCTCCTCATAAGTCTCCAAAAATCGACGCTGCTCATCCGGATTGAATCGAGTAGGACCAGCAGCTTTTTCTAAAATTGTTTTATTAATATCTGTCATAAGCTTAGTATAGCATAAAGCGTAGCAGAAGAATAGAAGAATGCGAAAAAATTAAATAAGGGGGAAATAGAAGAAAAAAAAAGAAAGTGGAACCGTTTTCTTGTTAAAAACTTCTCAATTTTCGTAGATTTCCTTGTTTTTTCTTGAAAAAATAGCCTAATTACGATATGATAGAGGAGTAAAAAATATAACTCAATAAGGAGAGTAAGAAATGTCAATTATTACTGATGTTTACGCTCGCGAAGTCCTAGACTCACGCGGTAACCCAACACTTGAGGTAGAAGTTTATACTGAATCAGGTGCTTTCGGACGTGGTATGGTTCCATCAGGAGCTTCTACTGGTGAACACGAAGCTGTAGAACTTCGCGACGGTGACAAATCTCGTTACGGTGGTCTTGGAACTCAAAAAGCTGTTGACAATGTAAACAACATCATTGCTGAAGCAATCATCGGCTACGATGTACGTGACCAACAAGCTATTGACCGTGCAATGATCGCTCTTGACGGTACTCCTAACAAAGGTAAATTGGGAGCAAACGCAATCCTTGGTGTGTCTATCGCTGTAGCTCGTGCTGCTGCTGACTACCTTGAAATCCCACTTTACAGCTACCTTGGTGGATTCAACACTAAAGTTCTTCCAACTCCAATGATGAACATCATCAATGGTGGATCTCACTCAGATGCTCCAATCGCTTTCCAAGAATTCATGATCGTACCTGCTGGTGCACCTACATTCAAAGAAGCTCTTCGTTGGGGTGCTGAAATCTTCCACGCACTTAAGAAAATCCTTAAAGGTCGTGGTCTTGAAACTGCCGTTGGTGACGAAGGTGGATTCGCTCCTCGTTTCGACGGAACTGAAGATGGTGTAGAAACTATCATCGCTGCTATCGAAGCTGCTGGTTATGTTCCAGGTAAAGACGTATTTATCGGATTTGACTGTGCATCATCAGAATTCTACGATAAAGAACGTAAAGTTTACGATTACACTAAATTCGAAGGTGAAGGAGCTGCTGTCCGCACTGCTGCTGAACAAATCGACTACCTTGAAGAATTGGTAAACAAATACCCAATCATCACTATCGAAGATGGTATGGACGAAAACGACTGGGACGGATGGAAAGCTCTTACTGAACGTCTTGGTGGTAAAGTTCAATTGGTTGGTGACGACTTCTTCGTAACAAACACTGATTACCTTTCACGTGGTATCAAAGAAGGATGTGCTAACTCAATCCTTATCAAAGTTAACCAAATCGGTACTCTTACTGAAACATTCGACGCTATCGAAATGGCGAAAGAAGCTGGTTACACTGCCGTTGTATCACACCGTTCAGGTGAAACTGAAGATTCAACAATCGCTGACATCGCAGTTGCAACAAATGCAGGACAAATCAAGACTGGTTCACTTTCACGTACAGACCGTATCGCTAAATACAACCAATTGCTTCGTATCGAAGATCAACTTGGTGAAGTTGCTGAATACCGTGGATTGGAATCTTTCTACAACTTGAAAAAATAATCTAGTTTACTAGACTAGAAAGATCCTTGAGCTTTCTCAAGGATCTTTTTTTGCGATTGGGGTAAACAAAAATGAGGCTGGGACAAAAGTCCTGGCCTCTCAATTATTTTTGGATTGTCGAGCAAGATGCAGTGGTTGAGTGGGCTCTACTACGCTGATTTCATCAGCTTTTACAGCCCTACTCAACTGTGCGGAGGTGGGACGACGAAATCGAATTCTAACGAATTACCGATTTCTGTTCCACTCTCATCGTCTTATTAGAACAAGCCTTTGATTTTGTCCAAGGCACCGCTGACCATTTCATTTCCAGATACAAGCCCTTTAGCTTGTTCAAGGTAGTCACCGAGGTTGTCTTTGTTGTCATCAACAAATTTCTTTGCAGCATCGAAATCTTTCTTTTCGATCATTTCTTTCACTTGGTTAAATAAGTCCAATGGATTCATGTTAGGGTCTCCTAAAATATAAGTTGTGAAGTCAGGCTCGCGCCTTTTTCTCATCTATTTAATCATTTTTTTAGAGGTTTGACAACTAAAACGACTTAATGAAAAACCGTACAAACGGCCTCTGGAACATAGAAGTCGTCGGATAGAAGGGCCAATTTTCCGCTAGCAGAATCTCGGTTGAAGACGGTGGCATTCGGTGAATCTTGATGGGCTGCGATCAAATAGTTTTGATCAGGACTAAGCGTGAAATCTCGTGGATTGAGGCCTTGAGTTGGAACAATTTCAATGAGTTCTAGGCTACCATCAGCCACAACTTTGAAGACAGCGATGGAATTGTGAGCACGGTTAGATGCATAGAGGAATTTTCCATCAGCTGAGAGCTTGATCGCAGAAGCCCATTTTTGACCATCGTAGTCTGATGGAAGAGTAGAAAGGGTTTGGAAGTGTTCGAATTCACCCATACCATCATAAAAGAGTACATCGATCGTAGCATTTAATTCATTGATGAGATAGGCAGTCTTATAGTGAGGATGAAAGACCAGGTGACGAGGTCCTGCCCCTGGGGCTGTTTGATACTGATTGATCAGGGTTAGGTTTCCTTCCTCACTGACATCATAGACATGCAAACTATCTGTTCCTAGGTCACACGTGATTAAGTACTGATCTGGCGTAAGGTCTGCATAGTGGGTATGTGGACTTGCTTGATTGGCATGAGGACCACTTCCTTGGTGGGTGTCTTGATCGACAAAGGACAAACGTCCATCTGCCTCTAGCTTATATACGAGAACTTGGCCTTTGTGATAGTTGGCTCCATAGACCAGTTGACGCTTGTCATCTACAGAGACATAGCAGAGTGGTGCTCCCTCTTCAACAACGTGATTGAGCGGCTGAAAATCAGCTGTAAAACTTGCGATTCCTCCTTTTCCCTCTTCAGCTCCGACACTGTAGAGATTGCCTTTTTCAGAAAAAGCGATATAGGTTGGATTGGGCTCAGCGGCCACTAGTTCAAGATGGCTCAATGCTCCTGTTTCAGGGTCAAATTGTGCCTTGTAAATTCCTTTGGATTCTTTTTTGGTATAGGTACCGAAATAAATGGTTTGAGACATAGGTCACCTCGTATGATTTGTTAGGTTTATTATATCAAAGGTCCTATTGGAAGGCAATTGCTAGTTGAAAAGGGGAGGGCCTTTCTTTCTTATTTTGCTAGTTTTTTCGTAACTTCAAGCTCAAAAAATGCTAAAATAGAAACAGATTGAAATGAAAAGGAGTTCTCTGTGGATAATAAAGAAAAACAGTTTAGTTTGTCCTGGTTTTTTAGATGGTTTTTAGACAACAAGGCCATTACTGTATTTTTAGTTACCTTGCTGTTGGGCTTGAACCTTTTGGTTTTGAGTAAAATCACCTTTATTTTTATTCCTATTTTTGAGTTTGCAGGAGCCGTCATGCTGCCTGTCATTATTTCTGGTTTGCTCTATTACCTGCTAAACCCTATTGTTGATTTTCTTGAAAGAAAAGGACTCAAGCGGATTTTTGCGATTTCCTTAGTCTTTTTCTTGATTGCAGTGCTCTTAATCTGGGGTCTAGCGGTGGTAATACCATCCGTCCAACGACAAGTAGTGAGTTTCTTTCATAACCTGCCAACTTATTTGGAAAAGGCCAATGCAACCATCGATGATTTTCTAGATAATCGCGTCTCCTCAGATATCAAACCCCAGTTAGATGAGATCACTAAGGAACTGTCTGCAAATATTACTTCTTGGGCCAGTTCGATCTCTGGGCGGGCTGTCAATTGGGTCAGCAACTTGATCGGAGTGGCTTCGCAAGTTATTGTTGCCTTGATCATCATGCCTTTTATTGTCTTTTATCTTCTTCGAGATGGAAAAAATTTAAAGGGCCACATTGTTCGCTTCTTACCGACTAAGATTCGTAAATCGGCTGAACAAGTTCTCTCAGATGTCAACACCCAACTCTCCAACTACGTTCGAGGGCAAATTACGGTAGCCATTGTCGTCGCCATTATGTTCATCATCTTCTTTAAGATCATTGGCTTGCGCTATGCGGTGACACTAGGGATCTCTGCAGGGATCTTGAATTTGATCCCATACTTGGGTAGTTTCTTAGCCATGTTACCTGCTTTGGTATTAGGCTTGGTAGCAGGACCAGAGATGTTTATCAAGGTCTTGATTGTATTTGCAGTGGAGCAAACCATTGAAGGACGTTTTGTATCACCCTTGGTTTTGGGAAGCCAGTTAAATATCCACCCGATTACCATTTTATTTGTTCTCTTGACGTCAGGATCTATGTTTGGAATCTGGGGAGTTTTCCTTGGAATTCCAGTCTATGCATCTGCTAAGGTGGTGATTGGAGCTATCTTTGAATGGTATAAGGTCGTCAGTGGCTTGTATGAAGAACACAATGAAATAGAAGAGGAAACACACAGTGAGTCATAGTCAACAAATGGTAGAGGCTCTCGATCGGCAGGAGCTAGAAGAAGCAGAAGTTCAATTTCAACAGGCTTTGTTAGAAGATAGTGAAGCACAATTATTGGATTTAGGTCAATATCTTGAAAGTATCGGTTTTTACCCTCAGGCAAAGGAGATCTATGAACAGATTGCAGAAACCTATCCAGAAGTGTATCTAAGTTTGGCAACCATCCTTGCAGAGGAAGGACAAATGGAAGAGGCCTTTGCTTATTTAGAAGAAATTGAGCCAGACTCTAACTGGTATGTGGCCAGTCTCTTGGTTAAGGCGGATCTCTATCAGATGGAAGGCTTAGCAGATGTGGCGCGTGAAAAATTAGTTGAAGCAGCCCGTCTGTCTGATGATCCCATCATTCAATTAGGACTAGCTGAAATTGATCTGGAATTGGAACGCTACCAAGAGGCTATCCAAGAGTATGCCCAGTTAGACAATCGGGAGATTTTAGAAGCAACAGGAATTTCCACCTATCAACGGATTGGTTTTGCCTATGCCAATCTTGGTAAGTTTGAAGCAGCTGTTCCCTTCTTAGAGAAAGCTCTGGATATTGAGTTTGATGACCAGATTGCTTACGAATTAGCGACTTTATTGTCTGACCAAGAAGAATTCCAAAAAGCCCTGATCTACTACAAACAAATTGATACCTTGTCGCCTGATTTTGAGGGCTATGAGTATGGTTATGCCTTGGCTTTACAGGCTGAAAATGACCGTGAAAAAGCGCTTGAGATTGCTAAACAAGGGATCCAGAAGAATCCCTTTGATGCCCAATTGAAGCTTCTTGCTTCTCAGCTTTCTTATGAACTTCACCAGCCTGAACAGGCAGAAGCTTATCTATTAGAGGCTAAAGAAGTGGCAGATGATCTCGAAGAGATTGCTCTTCGCCTCACTACCCTTTATTTGGAACAGGAACGCTTTGACCAAGTCTTAGATTGGCAAAATGAAGAAATCGAAACGGTTGTCACTCGGTGGAACATTGCGCGTGCCTTGGCTGCCTTGGAGAAAACAGAAGAGGCCGTCTTAGCCTACCAAGAGCTTTATGAGGATTTAAAGGACAACCCAGAATTCCTCGAAGCCTATGTTTATTTGTTGCGTGAAGCTGGAGATGTGACAAGGGCGCGTGAAGTAGCCAACCAGTATTTGGCCATCGTACCAGACGATGTGCAGATGCAAACCCTCTATGATAGCCTCTAATAAAACCATATCGTGAAGATTCGGAATAGTTTGTGGTATACTGGTAGAAGATAGAATGAGGAGAGAAAAACATGGAACCAGTGAAACTTTTTCAATATAATACCTTAGGAGCCCTAATGGCGGGTCTGTACGGGGGGTCATTTACGATAGGAGAACTCTTAGAACATGGGAACCTCGGAATTGGGACGCTGGATTCTATTGATGGAGAGTTGATCGTATTAGATGGAAAGGCTTATCAGGCCAAGGGATCTGGCGACCATCCTGAAATTGTTGAAGTTTCTCCGGATGCCAAGGTTCCTTATGCAGCAGTCGTTCCTCACCAAGCAGAAGTGATTTTCCGCCAACGTTTTGAAATGACAGACGAGGAATTGGAAGCTCGTATTGAGTCTTATTATGATGGGGAAAATCTTTTCCGCTCCATTAAGATTCATGGTGACTTTGCCAAGATGCATGTCCGTATGATTCCAAAATCCACACCAGAGATGAAGTTTGCAGAGGTTGCAACCCATCAGCCAGAGTATACACGGGAAAATGTCACTGGAACCATCGTCGGTTTTTGGACACCAGAAATTTTCCATGGCGTGAGCGTGGCTGGTTATCATTTGCACTTTATTTCAGATGACCACACCTTTGGTGGCCATGTCATGGATTTTGTCATCACAGAAGGGATTGTAGAGGTGGGGGCCATCGATCAGCTGGATCAACGTTTCCCAGTTCAAGACCGTCAGTACCTCTTTGCCAAATTCAATGTTGATGAGGTCAAAGAAGACATCCATAAAGCAGAATAAAAAGAGGCTGGGACAAAAGTCCTAGCCTCTCAATTATTTTTGGATTGTCGAGCAAGACGCAGTGGTTGAGTGGGCTCTACTACGCTGATTTCATCAGCTTTTACAGCCCTACTCAACTGTGCGG